>DAIESR010000281.1 GCA_027346205.1 Beijerinckiaceae bacterium | reverse complement strand
ACGCGGTTAAGACCGGTTTAACCTTAAGAGGCGTGGCGGGGCGACTGGCGGCGGCAAGCCCCGACCGGTTAGCGTTTTCCGATCGGATGGAATCATCCGATCGAGAAGAAAACGTTCAAAATCGATGGGTTGGAGCATGTTCTCGCGGCACCGTTGATTGGGCCGCAAATGATGACGAAAGCGTATTGGTCTTTCGTCGGGCGTGGGGACGCTCCACTCAAAGCGCGTCGAGATCGCGCTCGCCGGTACGGATGCGGATGGCGCGGTCGAGACTGCTGACGAAGATCTTGCCATCGCCGATCTGACCGGTACGGGCCGCCGCGGTGATCGTATCGATCGCCTGGTCGACAAGTTCGGGAGCGACAGCGACCTCGACCTTCAATTTCGGCAGAAAGCTCACGGCATATTCAGCGCCGCGATAAATCTCGGTATGGCCCTTCTGCCGGCCATAGCCCTTCACTTCAGTCACCGTCATGCCATGGACCCCGAGCGCCATCAGCGCATCTCTCACTTCATCGAGCTTGAATGGTTTGATGATGGCCGTCACGATTTTCATTTCTTCCTCCTTTGGAAGCGCTGCCGGCTGGCCCAGCATTCGATTAGGACTGAGTTCAATGGTCACATGACGGCAAAGGCTTCATCTCCAAATGCCCGAAGCGCTCGGTGTCGACCTGGGGTAATCGACCTGGGGATATTAAAAAACGATCTCTAATCATCGCGGCGCGGGCAAAGCCGTTCCTGAAATGCGGCGGAAGCGAATCATCGCCCTTGGCCGCGCCTAAATCCACTAGAGCATTTTCCTGAAAAGTTGATATACTTTTCAAATATTTAGACATCGGACCCATGCGATGCCTCATCGAGAACATGGTCTCACTCTCTGACTGCGAGCTGTTTCTATTCGCCTGGAAACGCTTTGTGCTCGGCACATCGGGAAAATCCGCGTCTATATTTGGAAACGGGACAGGTCCCGGTGCGTAATGCTCATCCGGTTTAGATATCATAGCAAGCGGTGGACCAGCACCGCCGCGCCGAAAACCAACGCCCGCCAACCTCCTCAGCATCACTCAGGCTGCAAAATAGGCAGGATGACGCTCCCGGTGATGCCGCATCTGGCTACAGCATGTCCCGGAAAAGTTGGATGACTTTTTCGACAAAGGACATGCTCTATCGCGCTGCGGGCCTCACGCGAATCAGCCCTTCTTGCGCAACTGAGGCGACGAGCCGTCCGTCCTGCGCATAAATCAGCCCACGCGTCAGGGCGCGAGCACCGCCGGCATTTGGGCTGTCCTGCGCATAGAGAAGCCATTCATCGGCCCGGAACGGCCGATGGAACCACAGCGCATGGTCGAGGCTCGCGACCTGGAGATCGGGATCGAAGAGTGTGCGCCCATGGGTGACGAGCGCCGTATCGAGGAGCGTCATATCGGACAGATAGGCGAGCACGGCATTGTGGACATTCTGATCGTCAGGCAGCCGTTTCACCGTCTTCAGCCACACATATTGCGCCGGTGCCGTCGCGGCTTGTCCAAGGTAACGCATAGGATCGACAGGACGGATTTCGATCGGACGATTGGTGCTTTCGAACCAGCGGCGCATCGCCTCCGGCAAGAGATGAGCGAAGCGCTCACGCAACTCCGTCTCGCTCGCCAGAACTTCCGGCTTCGGCACATCCGGCAAAGGCAACGCATGTTCGAAGCCCGATTCCGCGATATGGAAGGAAGCCGAAAGGGAAAAAATCGCCCGCCCATGCTGGATGGCATTGCACCGCCGCGTCGTGAAACTGGTGCCGTCGCGAATGCAATCGACCTCATAGACGATCGGCACCGACGGATCGCCGGGCAGCATGAAATAGCCGTGCAACGAATGCGGCGCGCGTCCTTCGACCGTGCGACTGGCCGCGACGACGGCCTGAGCCACCACGAGGCCGCCGAAGACACGTTGCCAGCCGACCTGCGGACTATGGCCCCGAAAGATATTGTGCTCGATCTTTTCGAGATCGAGAATTTTCAAGAGACCATCGATCGCGTCGGACATTGTTCAACCGAGATTGCAGTCGCGTCTTGCTCGCCGGGCTCTCGAAATTGCGCAGCGAAAGGATCATCCAATCATCATGAGCTAGATCATCAGACCCGTAGGTGGGAACCGGTTGCGGGACAAATCTGATGCGACAACAAAAGACAAGAGCGGCAGCACCGATTCCTTTTGAATGTTCGCTGCTCTAGCCTGCTCACATCCCGCGTCTGTCTCATCACCCGAACTTCGGCTCATTCTTCGAGGACACGGGCCTCTTCCGGCAGCATGATCGGGATGCCATCGCGAATCGGATAGGCGAGTTTGGCGGCGCGAGAAATCAGTTCCTGATGCGCGGCATCATATTCGAGGGTCGTCTTGGTCACTGGGCAGACGAGGATTTCGAGCAGCCGTGGATCAATCCGCGAGGGTTCGCCCGCCGCATCATTCGGTTCCGGCATCTGCTCCTTGTCAGCCATCGCGTCACTCCGATCCATGTTCATTGCAGCGGCGAGGCTGAGCCACTGCCGCGCGCCAGCTCGATTTCGGTGATCGCAACGAGAACCTCCGCGCGCGCCTTGAGGTCCGGCGCCTCGAGCAATGCCTGCTTTTCCCTGGGTCCATAGGGACTCATCATGGAGAGGGCGTTGACCATGGCCTCGTTCGGCGCTTCATGGATGCTCGTCCAATCGATCTGAAGCTGATTCGCCTCGGCAAATTCGCGCAGGGTGCGCAACACGCTCTCGCGATCAACCGCATTCTCGCCCACCCTCGGGGTGAAGTCGCTGCTGAAAGCAGAAAAGTCGACTCTGCATTGCCGATAAGGCGTCATGGCGACGACCTCTTCGACGACACGAAAGCGCGAGATTCCGGTGAGCGTCAGAAGATAACGGCCATCGCCCGTTTCCGCGATCTGGGTGATGCGCCCAGCGCATCCGACGGTGAGCAGGCCGGGAGTATCGCGATAGGATGAGTT
>DAIESR010000023.1 GCA_027346205.1 Beijerinckiaceae bacterium | reverse complement strand
CGTGATGCGCGTCTGGATCGACAAGCAAACGAAACTCCTACTGCAGAAGGAGCGCTTTGCGAGTAACGGATCGATCGCGCATAGCGTATTATATAGCTTTGGCGCCTCCGCGCGCGTCACCGAGCTCGCGCCCGTCGCCTGATCGATCAAGGCCTGGTGAAAGGCGAAGGCGATGGTGAACCACAGCGCCGCGCCCGCCATGGCGAAAGGCCAGAGGCGCGCATAGACGTGCAGGCTGCTGGCCATGATTTGACCGAGCGAGCCGCCTTCGCCCGAAGCGATGAAGAGCGCGAAGGCATAGACCAGCGCCTGCAAAAGCAGGACGAAGCCGATGAGCAGGAGCACGGAGTAAAGCCTGTTCTGCCTGATCTGCGTATAGAGACCGTAGGCTTTGAACATGGCGGATAATCCTTCGCGGTATCGTTTCAGAGAAAGCTAGCCGCAGTCGCGCTTTCGAAGCGACCGGGAACGTCCCTTTCAGAACTTCACTTGCGGCGCCTGCTCGATCATCTGCTTTTCGGTCGCATCGACGTTGAAAAACTCCTGCGGTTGAAAGCCGAGCGAAGCGGCAAAGAAGGCCGCCGGCATGGATTCGCGCGTGGCATTATATTCGGCGGCGGCATTGTTGTAGAAGCGACGCGCCGCGGCGATCTTGTTTTCAATGTCCGAGAGGTCGCTCTGCAATTGCAGAAAATTCTGATTGGCCTTGAGATCAGGATAGGCCTCGGCAAGTGCGAAGAGCCGACCGAGCGCGTTCGATAATACGCCTTCCGCGGCAGCCTGCGCGGCAGGCCCCTGCGCCGCGACAGCCGCATTGCGCGCCTTAACGACATCATCGAACGTACCGCGCTCGTGGGCGGCATAGCCTTGCACCGTCGCCACGAGATTGGGCACGAGATCGTGCCGCTGCTTCAATTGCACATCAATATCCGAGAAGGCCTGCCGACAGCGCTGCCGCAACGACACGAGGCCGTTGTAGGTGAGCATCAGCCAGATCCCCAGAAGGACGAGGATGCCGAGAACGATCCAACCTGCCATCATCGCCTCCCAGATTTGGCGCAATGTTGCGCGCCCATTTCTTCACGCTTTCGAACCTGACACGGTTCGCATCCGATGATCAATCATCGCAGGCCGCCACGACCTGCGCAGGTGCGATTCGACACAGACCGAACGGAGTTTATGAACCGACCACGTTACCATCGTAAGACGGGACGCCCAAAATACAAAAGCCGCGGCCCCTTATAGGAACCGCGGCTCTGTCGATCGGATTTGATATGGCTCAAGCCTGCTGAATAGCCGAAAGCATCCAGGCTTCCGCGCCAGACCCCGCCGAGCGAACGAAGGTCCAGAGTTCACTCACCTCTTCCGGCTGATTGGGATTGCCGGAGACGATGCGGCCACTCGCTTTGTCGACCATCGTATCGATCAACGAGAAACGCATGGCCACGGAGGCATATTCGGCACCGCCCTCGCGCCAGGCCTCAGCCAAATCGCCTTTGACGAGGCGCGTCCCGGAGATGCGATTGACGACGCCACGGCGCGCATTGCCATCGAGCTCCTCGCGGAAATAACCAACCATTTCCGGCGTCGCAAAACGGTGCAGCCGATCGGCATCCCCGTCGCTGAAAGCGCTTTGAACTTCGCCGAGGCGCTGCTCGAAGACCGTATAGTCCTGCGCTTCGATTTGCACGGGCGCATCGCCGCCCATCCCGCCATAGCCGCCCATTCCGCCATAGCTGCCCGGCTGCGGCCCGGCCCCGACATAAGCCGATTCTTGTGCTGAGCCCTGCAGACCACCGGAAAAGGCCGGCTGCTGGCGATTGCGGAAATAGTTCAGCGCAAAACGCACCACGAGGAAGAGGAGCCCGATCTGGATCAGAAGGCCAATGATGGACGAACCGCCGCCGAGCCCGCCGAAGAGGCCATGGCCGAACAACATGCCCAGCAGACCAGCGCCGAGGAAGCCGCCCAGCAAGCCGCCGAAAAGACCACGGCTGAAGCTGCCGCCAAACAGGCCCGGCGAACGCATGCCATTATTGGGACGGAAGAAGCCGGAATTGGGCGTTGCCGAACGCTGGATCGGCGATATGCGGCCGGGCATTGTCGAGGTCATCGGCGGTGCGCTGAAGGTGCGGCCGCCACGGCTGCCCATGGAATAGCCGCCGCCGGCGCGCGCGAAAGCGTCGCTCGCCACGCCAAGGCTGAGCAGGGCGGCGAGCATCAGGATGAAAGTGTGCGAACGAAACGACATGAGAAGATCCTGGTGAACGGGCGAGTTTCGCCCGGCCCCCACAATATGGGAAGACGAGCGGGGAGTTGCAAAAAGAATGTCCAAAGAGTCGGCAAAGACTCGGATAGGGCGCTATGGCGACCGCCCGGCCATCGAGATTTACACTTGCAGCGTGGCAGGAATAGGCCGGAACGATTACAATTGCTCTATGATTCACAAACATCCCTTTTTCGGGCGCCCAGGAGCCGGCGAAGCCCGGCGCGGCTATCACCATGGCAGGCTGAAGGATGCGCTGGTCGAAGCCGCCCGCACCCTCATCTCTGAGCATGGGCCGGCCGGTTTCACCCTCGCCGAGGCAGCCAAGCTCGTCGGCGTCACCGCAGCCGCGCCATATCGGCATTTCGCCGATCGCAACGAACTCATCGGCGAGTTGGCGCGGCGTGGCTTCGAGTTCTTCGGCGAGCGACTTGCCGGCGCCTGGGATGACGGGCAGCCTGACGCCCGCGCCGGGCTCAAGCGGATGGGTCGCGCCTATCTTGCCTTCGCCGCTGCGGAGCCCGGGCTTTATGCCGCTATGTTCAACGACGTGAAGCATCTGCGCCAGCCGCTCTCCTGCGCTGCGGCCGACAAGTCCTTCGAAGGGCTCGGCCGCGCCGCCGCGGCCGTGCTCGCCAGCGCCAATGTCAGTCCTGCCGATGTGCGCTGCCTCGCCCTCGAGATCTGGGCACTGTCGCATGGAACGGCCATGCTGGCGGTCGCCGGCCACATCGATTCCGCCCGCGGTACCGATCCAGCATCCATTCTCGAACGAGGCGTAGAAGCCTTGATCGAGGCTGCGCTCAAACGCGCGCGAGCGTGACCTCGCTTGGCGTCGTCGCGGCGGAACCGAGCCTTTTTCCGAGTATCGCCGTCTCCTCATGGCTCTCAGATTCTATGAGGGCGAGCGGCGGCCT
>DAIESR010000242.1 GCA_027346205.1 Beijerinckiaceae bacterium | reverse complement strand
ATCATTGGCTATGGCGGAGAGAATCATCGCCTCGGGATGAAACGCCTCGCTTTCTCGCGCCATGGTTACCGCTAGATCGAAGCGGAATCCATCGACGCCCATCCCGGCCCAATATCTCAAACTGTCGAGAACAAGCGCGCGGACCCGTGGATGTTCGACATTGAGGCTGTTGCCGCAACCGGCATCGTTGACATAGCGCCGGCGATCTTCGGCATCGAGACGATAATAGGACGCGTTGTCGATTCCGCGGAAGCACAACGTCGGCCCGAATTCGTCCCCTTCACCGCTGTGGTTGAACACGACGTCCATGATCAACTCGATCCCCGCTTGGTGCAGCACGGAGATCAAGGCGCGGAATTCGGAGGCGCCATCGGCGAAGACATAGCGCGGTTCGAGCGCGAAGAAAGCGATTGGATTATAACCCCAATAGTTGCGCAGCGCGAGGCGGTCGAGATGGCGCTCATCGGCGATCGGATGGATCGGCATGAGCTCAACCGCGGTAATGCCAAGGTCTCGCAGATGCGCAATGATGGACGGCGAAGCAAGCCCTGCGAGCGTCCCGCGCAGGCGAGGCGCGACTGCATTGCAGCGCTCGGTCATGCCGCGTATGTGCAGCTCATAGATGATCGTATCGCGCCATGGGATGCCGGGACGGGAAGCGGTCGTGCCGAACACCGTCGAATCGTGGGTGGTGACGACGCATTTCGGCATATCGGCTGCGTCATCACGATTATCGAAGCTGAGATCTCCTGTCGCTGCGTTGGGATCGAAAGCGAATTGCGTCTCGCACGGCTTCAAATGTCGATCTAGCAGACGCGCGTAGGGATCGATGAGCAGCTTGTGCGGATTGAATCGGTGACCACGTGCTGGGTCGTATGGCCCATGGACACGATATCCATAGCGTTGTCCGGCTCCTATACCGCGAAGATGGACATGCCAGACATCGTCGGTTCGCATCGGCAGCGGCACGCGCGCCACCTCTCGCTGCCCACCGGAATCGAAAAGACAGACCTCAACCTTGTCGGCATTTGCCGAGAACAAAGCGAAATTGACTCCGCCATCTTCGCATGTCGCGCCTAGAGGCTCGGGTCGACCTGCTGCGATCGCCAGCACGCCCATGGCGGTCTACCTGCCTGCTGGTTCTGAGGCAAGCACGATGGTTGCGAGTGGCGGCAAAGTGAGGGTGAGCGATTGGCCATAGCCATGCGCGGCGAGCAGCTCGGCCTGCAAATGCCCGAGATTTCCAACATTGCTTCCGCCGTAATAATGGGAGTCGGTGTTCATGACTTCGCGATAGCTGGTGAGGTCGGGCACGCCGATGCGATAGCCGTAGCGGACGACCGGCGTAAAATTGCACACCACAATCACGAAACTGCGCGGGTCGCGGCCACGCCGCAGGAAGGCGATGACGCTCGCCTCATGGTCGTGACAGTCGATCCAGGAGAATCCTTCTGCTTCGCAGTCCAATTCGTGGGGTGGCGGCTGCGTGCGATAAAGATGGTTGAGATCGCGAACCAGCAGCTGGATGCCGGCATGCGCGGGGTCGTCGAGAAGGCTCCATTCGAGTTCGCCGTCATGCGACCATTCCGAGACTTGCGCGAACTCGTCGCCCATGAACAAGAGCTTCTTGCCCGGATGGGTGAACATGAATCCGTAATAGGCCCGCAGATTTGCAAATTTGCGCCAGGAGTCGCCGGGCATCTTGGCAAGGAGCGAACGCTTGCCATGAACCACCTCGTCATGACTGAGCGGGAGAATGAAGTTCTCCTGGAAGGCATAAAGCAGCCCAAAGGTGAGATCTTCGTGATGGAACGTGCGATGGACCGGATCATGCGACATGTAGCGCAGCGTGTCGTTCATCCATCCGAGATACCATTTGTAGCTGGATCCCAAGCCGCCGACTTCGGGCGGGCGCGTGACCATGGGCCAGGCCGTCGACTCCTCGGCGATCATGAGGGCGTGGGGATGGCGCGTAAGAACTTCGTGATTGAGCCTGCGGAAGAAGTCGATAGCCTCCAGGTCCTCTCGGCCGCCATAGCGATTGGGCAGCCATTCGCCGGGTGCCCGGCTGTAGTCACGATAGAGCATGGAGGCGACCGCATCGACGCGCAGGCCGTCGACATCATATGCGTCGAACCAATAGAGCGCACTGGCGATCAAGAAGTTCGCGACCTCTCGGCGCCCGAGATTATAGATTAATGAATCCCAGTCCTTATGGCGTCCGATGCGCGGATCGGCATGTTCATAGAGATGCGTGCCGTCGAAAGATGCGAGCCCGTGCGGGTCGTCCGGGAAATGCGCCGGCACCCAGTCGAGCAGGACGCCCAGACCCGCGTCATGGCAGCGGCTGATCAGATAATGAAAATCGTCGGGCGAGCCATGGCGCGCCGTCGGCGCGAAGAGGCTGAGCGGCTGATATCCCCACGAACCATCGAAGGGATGCTCCATGATGGGCATCAGCTCCAGATGGGTAAATCCCATGTCTTGGGCATAAGGGACGAGTTCGTCGGCAAGCTCGCGATAGGTAAGGAATCGGCCTCCTTCCTGTGGGCGACGACGCCAGGACCCCAAGTGAACCTCGAAGATGGACATCGGCGCACCATGCGCATTCTTTTGTGCCCTTCGAGCCGCCCAGCCGGTCGTGGCTGCCGGGCGAGCCGGCGACGCAACGATCGACGCCGTAGCTGGACGTAGCTCCGCGCGTCTCGCCACTGGGTCTGACTTGAGGCATATCGTCCCGCTCTTTCCCTTGATCTCGAATTTGTAGAGCTCGCCGGCTTTGATGCCGGGAACGAAAATTTCCCAAATGCCGCAGTCGTAATGGCAGCGCATGACGTGGCGGCGGCCGTACCATTCATTGAAAGATCCGACCACGCTCACGCGCCGAGCATTCGGGGCCCACACGGCAAAGACTACGCCCGTGACGTCGTCGATCACTGTTTGATGGGCACCGAGTTTGCGGTAGAATTCAAAATGCGTTCCTTCCGAGATCAGATATCGGTCGAGATCACCAAGGAAAGGAGCAAAGCGATAGGCGTCATCGACATCCTCCGTAGTTCGCGCGGTTTTCACCCTTAGTCGGTATGGGAACCGGTTAATGCCCTTGCAGGGCTCGACGATGAATAGCCCTGCTGGATGCAGCCGCAAGAATGGCGCGACGATATTTCCGCTGCGCCCGTCGACGAGCCAGACATCCTCTGCCTGCGGAAGCAGAGCGCGCACCACGAGCCCGGCATTGGTCTCATGCATCCCGAGATAGCTGAACGGATCATGATGGTCAGCAGCGACGATGGCTTCTCTCGAAGCTACATCATCGGTGTTTCGCAGGGACATCTTGGTGAATTTGGGTCCAAACATGACATCGTGTCTTCGGTTGCCGACTGACGGGGTCAAAATTTCGTAGCCTCAACATTTTATAGACTCTTGATTTAACGCAAAGCGGCCGATTTGCCGACAGGTACGCAATTGAGAAAAGAAAAAGGCAAATGCCGGGACGGGAAACAGGGAAGCGATAATGCGTGTGCTCTACGTTGCGTCGGAGGCATTTCCGTTGGCCAAAACGGGGGGGCTAGCGGATGTATCCGCCGCTCTTCCCGCCGCTTTGAGAGAACTTGATGTCGATGTTCGATTGCTTCTGCCGGGCTATCCGCAGGCGATCGAGCAGGCACCTTCTCCGAAACTAGCCGCACATTTCAACGACATCTTAGGCTGCGGCGAAACTCGTCTTCTCGCAACCTTCCTTCCCGGCAGCAGGGTTCCGCTCTGGCTCATCGATTGTCCGGAGCTCTACGGCCGCAGCGGCGGGCTCTATCAAGACGGGTCTGGAAACAATTGGCCGGACAACGCATTGCGCTTTGCCCTCCTGAATCACGTCGCGGTCATGATTGCCAATGGCGAGGTGGATGAGCAATGGCGGCCAGATGTCGTCCATATTCATGATTGGCACGCCGGGCTTGTGCCGCTGCTGCTATCGAGGGCGACGGCGCCGCGACCAGCAACGGTATTGACCATTCATAATCTCGCATACCAAGGCGTATTTGCATTCGACGAACTGCCAAGGCTTGGTCTCCCCGACGGTCCGGATTTCTATCCCGCCATTGAGTTCTATGGGCAGCTTTCATTCTTGAAGGCCGCGATCCGATGCGCTGATGCGATAACGACAGTGAGCCCCAGCTATGCTCGAGAAATCCTCACCCCCGAGTTCGGCTGCGGACTGGACGGGCTGTTGCGCGAGCGATCAGATCGGTTGAGCGGCATTATGAATGGCGCCGACTACCACCTATGGGATCCCGGCAGCGATCCCTACCTCCCCTATCCTTATACGCAGCGCGAAAGGTCCCCCAAACGCGCATGCAAGATTTCGATACAAGAAGAGATGGGGCTCGAAGCTCAGACCGAAGCGCCACTCGCCGCATTTGCCAGTCGCCTTGCCCATCAGAAAATGCCCGATGTCGTGCTGGACGCCTTGCCGACGCTTCTGGCCCAAGGCATGCAATTTGCGCTTGTGGCTGAAGGCGATGCTGGCTTTGAAGCGCGCTTTCGGGAACTCGCCGCGCGCTACCCGGGCCGAGTCTCGGTTCACATCGGCTATGATGAGCCGCTCGCTCATCGCCTCCTCGCAGGAGCGGATATTCTGCTTCACCCGTCGCGCTATGAACCCTGCGGCCTGGCGGCGATCTATGCGCTGCGTTACGGGGTCCTCCCTTTAGCGCGCCGGGTCGGCGGGACTGCCGACAGCATCGTTGATGCAACGCTCGACAACATCCAAGCGGGAATCGCAACCGGCTTCCTGTTCGACGAGCCGAGCGCTGACGATTTGATCGCGGGCATGACGCGTGCGCTTTCATTATATCGGCAGCCGATTCTCTGGCGACAACTTCAGTCAAATGCCATGCGGCAGGATTTTGGGTGGCAACACTCGGCTCGGGCCTATGTGGATTTATATCGCGACTTGGCGCCTGGCGCATCGAAGCCAGAAAGCGAACCTTCAGAAAGAGCCGAAGAGTCGAATTGCTTGAATGCCGAGCCGATTGAATTGATGGCTGGCTGATCGGCCCGCGGCGCAAAGAGGATGTCTGTCTCCCCGACGCGACAGACCGACCGAATGCGAACGCGTCGATTATGCATTATTTATATCGATGTTTCGGGCGACCGCAT
>DAIESR010000230.1 GCA_027346205.1 Beijerinckiaceae bacterium | reverse complement strand
GCCTTCCTTGAAGTTCGAGATGATCGGGCTTTCGATGATCTCGCCAGACGGCTTCGCCATCAGTCCGCGCATGGCGGCGAGCTGCTTCATCTGGGTCGGCGAACCGCGCGCGCCCGAATGCGACATCATATAGATTGAGTTGATCGGCTTATCGCGGCCGGTATCATCCTTATGTACGGCCGAGATGCGGGCCATCATCTCTTCGGCGAGCTTGTCGGAACATTTCGCCCAGGCATCAACGACCTTGTTATATTTCTCGCCCTGCGTAATGAGACCATCATTATATTGCTGCTCATATTCCTTGGCGAGCGCGACGGTGTCCTCGATGATCCGCGGCTTCGTCTCCGGAACGACCATATCGTCTTTGCCGAAGGAAATGCCGGCCTTGAACGCCTCACGGAAGCCGAGCGCCATGATCTTATCGCAGAAGATCACCGTCTCCTTCTGCCCGCAATTGCGGTAGACAATGTCGATCAAGTTGGAGATCTCTTTTTTCGTCATCAGCTTATTGGCGACGTCGAAGGTGATCTTCTTATGTTTCGGCAAAAGCCGGCCGAGGATCAAACGGCCAGGCGTCGTGTCGAAGATCTTCGCCACGCGTTCGCCATTGCCGTCATAGGTCCAGGCCCGCCCCTTGATCTTGCTATGCAGCGTAATGGCCTTCGCATGCAACGCATGCTCGATCTCGCCCATATTGGCAAACATCATCCCCTGCCCGACGTCGCCATCGACCATCAGGGTCAGATAATAGAGACCGAGAACGATATCCTGGCTCGGGACGATGATCGGCTGACCATTCGCCGGATGTAGAATATTATTGGTCGACATCATGAGCACGCGCGCTTCGAGCTGCGCCTCGAGCGAGAGCGGCACATGGACCGCCATCTGGTCGCCGTCGAAATCCGCATTAAAAGCGGCGCAGACGAGCGGATGCAGCTGGATCGCCTTGCCTTCGATCAGCTTCGGCTCGAAAGCCTGAATGCCGAGACGGTGCAAGGTCGGCGCGCGGTTGAGCATCACCGGATGTTCGCGGATCACCTCGTCGAGAATGTCCCAGACTTCCGGCTTCTCCTTCTCGACGAGCTTCTTCGCCTGCTTGACGGTGGCCGACAGGCCCTTCGCATCGAGCCGCGAATAGATGAAGGGCTTGAACAATTCGAGCGCCATCTTCTTCGGCAGGCCGCATTGATGCAGCTTCAGCTCCGGACCGACGACGATGACCGAACGGCCGGAATAATCGACGCGCTTGCCGAGCAGGTTCTGGCGGAAGCGGCCCTGCTTGCCCTTCAGCATGTCGGCAAGCGATTTCAGCGGCCGCTTATTAGCGCCGGTGATCACACGGCCACGGCGACCATTGTCGAACAATGCATCGACCGCCTCTTGAAGCATGCGCTTCTCATTGCGGATGATGATGTCTGGCGCGCGCAGCTCGATTAGCCGCTTCAGGCGGTTGTTGCGGTTGATCACGCGCCGATAGAGATCGTTGAGATCGGAGGTCGCAAAACGGCCGCCGTCGAGCGGCACGAGCGGGCGCAGATCCGGCGGTATGACCGGCACTTCGGTCAAGATCATCCATTCCGGCTTATTGCCGGAATAGATGAACGCCTCGATGATCTTCAAGCGCTTGGCGAGCTTCTTCGGCTTCAGCTCGGTGGTTGCCTCGGCAATCTCGATCTTGAGCCGCTCGGCGATCTTCTCGAGGTTCATCGCGCGCAGCAATTCGCGAATGGCTTCCGCACCGATCAATGCGGTGAAGGAATCTTGGCCATATTCGTCCTGCGCACGCAGATATTCATCCTCGGAGAGGAGCTGACGCTCCTTCAGTGGGGTGATACCTGCCTCGATCACGATGTAGGATTCGAAATAAAGGATGCGCTCCAGATCCTTCAAGGTCATGTCGAGCAGAAGCCCGATGCGCGACGGCAAGGACTTGAGAAACCAGATGTGCGCGACAGGCGCCGCGAGAGAAATATGGCCCATGCGCTCGCGCCGCACGCGCGACAGCGTGACCTCGACGCCGCATTTCTCGCAGATGACGCCCTTATATTTCATGCGCTTGTACTTGCCGCACAAGCATTCGTAATCCTTGATCGGACCGAAGATCCTGGCACAGAAGAGACCATCACGTTCCGGCTTGAATGTGCGGTAGTTGATCGTCTCCGGCTTTTTGATTTCGCCAAAGGACCAGGACAAGATCTTTTCCGGGCTTGCGATCGAAATCTGGATCTGATCGAAAGCCTGCGGCTGGACGACCGGATTGAAGAGATTCATGACCTCTTGATTCATCTTCTTCTCCTGATATTCGCGCCCGCGCGGGACGACGCCGGACCGCAGGCGGAAAACATGGGTAAAGGCCGTCGCGACAGCCATTTTTTCCCAACAGCATCACTCGTGAACGGCATGGAACACGACGCCTAGAATATGAATGCCGACCACTGAATGTTCACAAACAACAAAACAAGTCGCGGACGGATGCAGCGCATCCGTCCTTTGCGCTATCATGAAACAGTTGGCATCTATTCCGCCGCCTCCGCAGTCGGCGGCAGCTGATTGGTCGCCAGTGGGATGGCCGATTTGAGTTCGACGTTGAGACCGAGCGACCGCATCTCCTTCACCAGAACATTGAAGCTCTCGGGAATGCCCGACTCGAACATGTCCTCACCACGGACGATCGATTCATAGACCTTGGTACGGCCCGCCACGTCGTCGGACTTCACCGTCAACATTTCCTGCAGCGTGTAAGCAGCGCCATAGGCTTCGAGCGCCCAGACTTCCATTTCGCCGAAACGCTGACCACCGAATTGCGCCTTGCCCCCGAGCGGCTGCTGGGTGACGAGACTATAAGGGCCAATCGAGCGCGCATGGATCTTGTCATCGACGAGATGGTGCAGCTTCAACATGTAGATGTAGCCGACCGTCACCTTGCGATCGAATGTATCGCCCGTGCGCCCGTCGAAGAGCGTCACCTGGCCAGACCGATCGAGACCGGCGCGATCGAGCATCTCGCAAATATCCGGCTCGTGTGCGCCATCGAAGACCGGCGTTGCGATCGGCACGCCGCGACGCAGATTCTCACCGACTTCGAGCAAGGTTGCTTCGTCGAGGGCTTCGATCTCGCCCTTCGCACCATAGATGTCGATGAGCTCGTCGCGCAGCGGCTTGGCGTCCTTGCTCTTCAGATAGGCGTTGACCGCCTTGGACACCTGCTTGCCGAGACCGGCGCAGGCCCAGCCGAGATGCGTCTCGAGAATCTGACCGACGTTCATCCGGCTCGGCACGCCGAGCGGATTGAGGACGATGTCAACGGGCGTGCCATCGGCAAGGAAAGGCATATCCTCCTGCGGCACGATCTTCGAGACCACACCCTTATTGCCATGCCGGCCTGCCATCTTGTCGCCGGGCTGGATCTTGCGCTTCACCGCGACGAAGACCTTGACCATCTTCATCACGCCAGGCGGCAGCTCGTCGCCGCGCTGCAATTTCTCGACCTTGTCGAGGAAGCGGCTTTCGAGCCCCTTCTTCGCCTCGTCATATTGTTTGCGCATCGCCTCGATCTCGATCATCAGCTGATCGTCTTCGATCGCGAAAATCCACCATTGCGAGCGTGGGAAGCTGTCGAAGGTCTCCTTAGTGAGGATCGTCTCCTTCTTGAACCCCTTCGGGCCGGCGATGGCCATCTTGCCCATCAGCAGCTCGGAGAGCCGGCTGTAGACGTTGCGATCCAAAATGGCGAGTTCGTCGTCGCGGTCCTTGGCCAGCCGCTCGATTTCCTCGCGCTCGATCGCCTGGGCGCGCTCATCCTTCTCGACGCCATGGCGGTTGAAGACGCGAACCTCGACGATCGTGCCTTGCACGCCCGGCGGCACGCCCAGCGACGTGTCCCGCACATCGGAAGCCTTTTCACCGAAAATGGCGCGCAACAGCTTTTCTTCCGGCGTCATCGGGCTCTCGCCCTTCGGCGTAATCTTGCCGACGAGAATATCGCCGGCTTGAACTTCGGCCCCGATATAAACAATGCCCGCTTCGTCGAGATTCTTCAGCGCTTCCTCCGATACGTTCGGAATGTCGCGCGTGATCTCCTCCGGCCCAAGCTTTGTGTCGCGCGCCATCACCTCGAATTCGTCGATGTGGATCGAGGTGAAGACATCATCCTTCACGATCCGCTCGTTCAAGAGGATCGAATCTTCGAAATTATAACCATTCCAGGGCATGAATGCGACGAGCACATTGCGGCCGAGTGCGAGATCACCAAGCTCGGTCGAAGGACCGTCGGCGAGAATGTCGCCCTTGCGCACAAAATCGCCGACCCGCACCAGCGGCTTCTGATTAATGCAGGTCGACTGGTTCGAACGCTGATACTTCATCAGCCGATAGATATCGACGCCGGGCTTGCCACCATCCGTCTCCTCAGTGGCGCGCACGACGATACGGGTGGCATCGACCTGGTCCACATAACCACCGCGCCGCGCCGCGATGGCGGCACCCGAGTCGCGCGCGACTACGGATTCCATGCCGGTGCCGACGAGCGGCGCATCCGCCTTCACAAGTGGCACCGCCTGACGCTGCATATTCGAGCCCATCAGCGCGCGGTTGGCGTCGTCATTCTCCAGGAACGGAATGAGCGCCGCGGCAACCGACACGATCTGCTTCGGCGACACATCCATGAAGTCGACGCGATCGGGCGTCGCCATCATCACGTCGCCGGCATGTCGGCAAACGACGAGATCTTCCGTCAGCGCGCGATTCTGATCGACCGGCGCATTCGCCTGGGCGACATAATATTTGCTCTCCTCCATCGCCGAGAGATACACGACGTCGTCGGTCAAGCGGCCGTCCTTGACACGTCGATAAGGCGCTTCGATGAAGCCGTATTTATTGACGCGCGCGAAGGTCGCGAGCGAATTGATGAGGCCGATGTTCGGACCCTCCGGCGTCTCGATCGGGCAGATGCGGCCATAATGGGTCGGATGCACGTCACGGACTTCGAAGCCCGCGCGCTCACGCGTGAGACCGCCCGGGCCGAGCGCCGACAGACGCCGCTTATGGGTGATTTCGGAAAGTGGATTCGTCTGGTCCATAAATTGCGACAATTGCGACGAGCCGAAGAACTCGCGCACCGCCGCCGCCGCCGGCTTGGCGTTGATGAGATCCTGCGGCATCACCGTATCGATATCGACCGAGGACATCCGTTCCTTGATCGCCCGCTCCATGCGCAACAGGCCGAGGCGATATTGATTTTCCATCAATTCACCGACCGAGCGGACGCGGCGATTGCCGAGATGATCAATGTCGTCGATCTCACCGCGTCCATCGCGCAGATCGACGAGCGCACGCACGACCGCGACGATGTCTTCCTTGCGCAGGGTACGCATGGTGTCCGGGGCATCGAGATCAAGACGCATGTTCATCTTGACGCGGCCGACCGCCGAAAGATCATAGCGCTCGGCATCGAAGAACAGCGAATGGAACATCGCCTCCGCCGTATCGAGCGTCGGCGGCTCGCCCGGACGCATCACCCGATAGATATCGAAGAGCGCATCCTCGCGCGAATTGTTCTTGTCCACCGTAAGCGTGTTGCGGATATAGGGGCCGATATTGACGTGATCGATATCGAGCACAGGCAGTTCGTCGAAGCCGGCGTCGATCAGCGCCGGGAGCGTCTTCGGCGTAATCTCATCGCCCGCTTCGGCAAAGATTTCGCCCGTCGCCGGATCATAAAGATCGACCGCGATATAATTGCCGTAGAGATCGACATCCTGCATCTTGACGGCCTTGAGGCCCTTTTCGACAAGCTGCCGAGCCGCACGCACGGTGAGCTTCTTGCGCGCCTAGAGCACGACTTCGCCGCTGTCGGCATCAACCAGATCGATGCTGGCCTTCATTCCCTTCATTCGGTCGGGATCGAAAGGCAGGCGCCAACCCTCGCCATCGCGAGCGTAGTTCAGCGTATTGTAGAAGGTGCGCAGCACCTCCTCGCCATCCATGCCGAGCGCATAGAGCAAGGAGGTCACGGGAATTTTGCGCCGCCGATCAATGCGCGCATAGACGATGTCCTTGGCGTCGAATTCTATGTCGAGCCAAGAGCCACGATAAGGAATGATGCGGGCAGCGAAGAGCAGCTTGCCGGAGGAATGGCTCTTGCCCTTGTCGTGATCGAAGAAGACGCCCGGCGAGCGATGCATCTGCGAGACGATGACGCGCTCCGTCCCGTTGACGATGAACGTGCCGTTCATCGTCATGAAGGGCATGTCGCCCATATAGACGTCTTGTTCCTTGATGTCCTTGACCGATTTTGCGCCCGTGTCGGGATCGACATCGAACACGATGAGACGCAAGGTGACTTTGAGCGGGGCGGCGAAAGTCATGCCGCGCTGGCGGCATTCATCGACGTCATATTTCGGCGGCTCGAATTCATAGCGAACGAATTCGAGCAGAGAGACGCCTGCGAAATCGGAGATAGGGAAAACGGATTTGAAGACGGCCTGCAGCCCTTCCTCCAGCCGGCCGCCTTGCGGCTCGTCGACCATGAGGAACTGATCATAAGAGGCCTTCTGGACTTCAATCAGATTTGGCATTTCCGCGACTTCGCGGATATGACCGAAAAATTTGCGAACGCGCTTGCGGCCAGTGAAGGTTTGCGCAATTGATTGAGCCATCTCGCTCCTCGCATCATCTGTTGGCGGCGGGGCCATAGCCACCGCGCCGCGCAAAATCGCGTCCCCGAACCCGGTTCACGCGGCAGAACTTATGTCCTGTCGTTCTTCTCGCCTGCCGCGAACCCGCCGCAGGCTTGGGTTTCCCACAAACCCGGACCGAAAAAGCGGCTACCGCCTTTCAAATCCGAACCGCGGCCCATTTGTCTGCCGACGCGCCACGTCGCGCCCATTGACTCGTACGCATTATCTCGCACCATCTCAGGCGTAGCTTCGCTCCTTTGGAAAGGCGCGAAAGCCAAACACTCTGCCGGCAACGCCACAACAGTCCCGGAGCACGCTCCGGGACCGTCCAACAGGGGAAGGGACCGTCCAAGCGGCCCCGCCGGAACTCACTTGAGCTCGACCTTGGCACCGACCTTTTCGAGAGTTGCCTTGATCTTTTCCGCCTCGTCCTTCGGAACGCCTTCCTTGACGGGCTTCGGCGCGCCTTCGACAAGATCCTTGGCTTCCTTGAGGCCGAGACCGGTCAGCGCACGAACTTCCTTGATCACCTCGATCTTCTTGTCGCCCGCAGCGGCGAGCACGACGGTAAACTCGGTCTGCTCCTCGACCGGAGCCGCGGCAGCGCCACCGGCCGGACCAGCGGCGACCGCCACGGCGGCAGCGGCAGAGACACCCCACTTCTCTTCGAGCATCTTGGCGAGTTCGGCGGCTTCGAGCACCGTGAGGCTGGATAGATCGTCGACGATTTTTTCGAGATTGGCCATTGAAACAGTTC
>DAIESR010000202.1 GCA_027346205.1 Beijerinckiaceae bacterium | reverse complement strand
CTTGCCAACACATCATCGCCAGCTGCTTCCATATAGCGATCGACGAAGCGCCTGGTTAAAGTTCGACAGGTGAGCCGCGCCGTTGTAACGGTCTCGAACAGCATGGACCCATCGCGCATGAGGCAAAGTGCCGAATGAAGTTCATGCGTTTGTCCGGAAAAGCCTTCGATCTGTGCGCGCGCCTCAGCGATCGTCGCAGGTTTGGAAAATGTCCTTTTATTGAAAGACAAGGTTTGATCGGCGCCGAGCACCAGCCGATCAGGCCGAAGAACTGAGATGGAATGTGCTTTAGCCTGTGCTAAATGCGCAGCAATCTCGGCTGCTGGCGCATTTTTTTCCAACAAGGGCGCCTCGATCAGCCGCTCGTCGATCGCACTGGCCATTGTTTCGAAAGGAATCCGCACCGCGGCAAGAAGTGCCTGCCGCGCGGCGCTTTTCGAAGCCAATAGCAAAGGCGCCTTGCCTTTCCAAAAACCGAGCATGCGATAATCAAAACCTCATGATGAAAACTTGCGTATTTTGACACCTAGAGCGGCGAACATTCAAACGGAATCGGTGCTGCCACTCTTATCTTTTGTTTTAGCATCAAATACTTGGAGCATGACCTCAATCGGAAAAGTCTATCGACTTTTCCTGGACATGTTCTAACCGCGCACGATGCACCCGGTAGAGATCGATAATGCCCGCCGCGGTCTCTTCGATGGAACGCCGTGTCACATCGATGACAGCCCAACCGTTTTGCGCGAAGAGCTGGCGAGACTGAGCGACCTCCTCGCAAACAGTTGATCGATCGACATAAGGCGACTCGAGATCCGCATGCAAGGCGTCCAGGCGGTTCAGCCGGATTTGAATGATACGCTCCGGCGAGGCGATAAGCCCGACGATCAAAGGATGTTTGAGTGCGAACACGGTCTTCGGCAGCGGCACAGTGGGCACCAGAGGGATATTTGCGGTCTTGATGCCGCGATTGGCGAGATAGATGCTCGTCGGCGTCTTCGAGCTTCGGCTGACACCGATCAAAAGTACATCCGCGTCTTCATAGGTCTCCGACATCTGCCCATCGTCATGCATCATCGTATAGTTCAAGGCGTCGATGCGCTTGAAATAATCAGCGTTGAGCACATGCTGTGCGCCGGGACGGGGATTGGCCGCAGCGCGGAGATAGGATTGGAACAGTGTCAGAATCGGCTGCAAGACTGAAAGGCAAGGCGCACCGATAGAACGACAAGCGCCCTCGAGCTTCTCCGCCAAAGTGAGATCGACCAGAGTGAAAAGCACCATCCCTGGCGCCGCCTCAATTTCGGCGATCGTCTTGTCGAGCTGCGCCTCGGAGCGAACAAGAGGATAGAGATGCTCGATCGAGGATATGCCGTCGAATTGAGCAGCAACCGCGCGGCTGACAGCGATCAGAGTTTCACCCGTCGCGTCAGAGACAAGATGCAGATGGAAATAGCTGTTCGGCAAGGATAATATCCGTCTTTCCCCAAGCTGTTTGGATAAATGGGGATGACAGTGAATAACATGCTGCTTCGTTCCATTTTCCGACAGCCTTTTTGAATATTATCCCACTTTTTCCCTATCGCCATCAACAACGCTGACGGCAAGACCATCCATCGCGATTGGATTGGGGATTGCGGGCGATATCGAGAAAGGCTGTGGGTGACTTCGACGCAAGCGTCCGCAACCTCCTAGCGGAGTTAACGAAAAGTTAACGAACCAGCAATCATTCGATCCCTGTGCGCAAATCGCATAACCCCAATCGGCTGACCAATGATTGTGCGATCGCTGGAATGAGACTAATCCGAAGCCTAATAAAAAGAGATAAAGATTCAAAGATAAGGATATTTTTATATTGGTAGAAGGTTCGTACCCGCCTAAGAAACTTCTCCATACCCTTATGGGTGAGGCAATGACCGTGCCGCCGATATGGCTGATGCGGCAGGCCGGACGCTATCTGCCGGAATATCGCGCCTTACGCAGGGAAGCCGCGTCGTTTCTGGAATTCTGCTATTCGCCGAAGCTTGCCGCCGAAGCGACATTACAGCCAATCCGTCGCTTTGGCTTCGATGCGGCGATCCTTTTCAGCGATATTCTCGTCGTCCCCGATGCTTTCGGCCAGAAAGTCTCATTCGAATCTGGCAACGGGCCCCGGCTCGAACCGATTACGAATGCCGCCGAGTTCGGTAGGCTGCGGGAGTCGATCGACCTCGATATTCTCACTCCCGTTTTCGAAACAATCGTGAGGGTTAAAGAGGCTTTGCCGTCCGAAGTCGTTTTGATCGGGTTTTGTGGGGCGCCTTGGACGGTCGCCAGCTATATGATCGCGGGTCAAGGCACGCCGGATCAGGCACCGGCACGCCTCTTTGCCTATCGCAATCGAGCCTTGTTTCAGGATCTGATCGACCGGCTCGTTGCCGGCTCGATCGATTATCTTGCTAAGCAGATCGCTGCGGGTGCGGAAGTGATCCAAATTTTCGATAGTTGGGCGGGTGTGTTGCCAGCCGATGAGTTCGAGCGCTGGTGTGTCCAACCGATCAAGGCCATCATCGCAGGGCTGCAGTCGCGATGCCACGGTGTGAAGATTATCGCTTTTCCGCGTGGCGCAGGGTCACATCTGGAAAATTTTTCTGCAAGGACCGGGGCTGACGCGCTGGGACTGGATACCTCGGTCGATCCGGCTTGGGCGGCAACACGAGTCGAAACCGGAGCAGTACTGCAAGGCAATCTCGATCCTTTGGCTTTGGTTGCCGGAGGCAAGAGCTTGAGCGAAGCGACGGCTAAAATCATGAAGGAGTTCGGCGGGCGGCCTTATATCTTTAATCTTGGCCACGGAATCTTACCGGAAACGCCAATCGCCCATGTCGAAGCGCTCATCGCCCAGCTGCGCGCGGGAACCTGAACGGCGGAAGTCTGAACAGTGGAAAACCTATATCTCTGGATCAAAGCCCTGCATCTCGTTGCCGTTATCGCCTTCATGGCCGGCATGCTCTATCTGCCGCGGCTTTTCGTCTATCACGCGTCGGTTGCGAAGGGCTCGCCCGAATCTGAAATCTTCAAGGTAATGGAACGCCGGCTCGATAAGGCGATCATGCGTCCAGCGCTCGTGGTTTTGGTTTTGAGCGGTGCCGCGCTGGCTTGGGAAGGTGGATGGTTTGCCGCCGGATGGCTTTGGGCGAAACTAGCGTTCGTCATCATGCTGGTCGGGGGTTATGCGTTTCTCATTCGCATGAGATTGGCCTTCACCATTGATGCAAATCAGCACACAGCTTTTTTCTACCGGGTATTGAACGAATTGGTCACGGTGGTTCTGATTGGTGTCGTGATCTTGGTTGTCGTGAAGCCGTTTTAGCGCAGGCTTGGCAGGTCTTATTTCTATTGGTTCGCCCCGCCGACGCCCGTCGTCGCTAAATATTGATAGATGGGCAGCTGTCTGTCCCGATCTGAGCTGATCACATGCCGGCAGTTTCGACTGCCGGCTTTTTCTTTGGTGTAGCTGGGATCGAAGCATATCAATGTCAGCCGCAGTCCAGCCGGGATTGCATCATAAGGAAAACGCATTGACGTGATTTGACAAAATTTGGGTATGAGCTTTTGGTGCGAGCAAAAGGGTGCGCGCGTGAAAAAAGAAGGAGGTCGCTTAAAGAGACTTCCTTTTGACCATCATCCCAGTTGTCAAAGAAATCAAAACCCCTTATCTTGGTGTTCCCTCCTCGCAGTGACGAGCCGGCGCGATCTCTCGCGCTTTCGGGCTGATGGATACCAGTCGATATTTTGGGCAAGGGCGCGGAATCGGAAAGATTGAGCGCCGTTGAACCTATAGCGATCGATATCCATTTGTGCTGAACGCGCGCCACGTGCCGCATCATAGCAACCGCCATCTGTCCTCGAAGGATCTGGCGCCCGAGTGGGCCTTCCCTTTATCGCGCGCGAATTCATCGCGCCGTCTTCCAAGGACTGAATCCCGATGCGGGATATCAAACTTCAAGATTTAAAAGCTAAGTCGCCGACCGAATTGTTGGCTTTCGCCGAAGAGCATGAGGTCGAAAACGCGTCGATCATGCGCAAACAGGAATTGATGTTTGCGATATTGAAGCAACTCGCCAGCCGTGACATCGAGATCGTCGGCCAAGGTGTTATTGAGGTTCTGCAGGATGGTTTCGGCTTTCTGCGCTCGCCAGATGCCAATTATCTCGCCGGGCCCGATGATATTTATGTTTCACCATCGCAGATCCGGCGCTTTGGTCTGCGCACCGGGGATACAGTTGAAGGGCTCATTCGCAGCCCCAAGGAAGGCGAGCGTTATTTCGCGCTTCTGAAGGTCAATACGATCAATTTCGAGGACCCGGAGAAAGTTCGGCACAAGGTCCATTTCGATAATCTGACGCCACTCTATCCTGATGAACGGCTGAAGCTCGAAATCGAGGACCCGACCAGGAAGGACCTATCGTCCCGTGTGATCGACATCGTGGCACCGATCGGCAAGGGCCAGCGCGCGCTGATCGTCGCACCGCCGCGCACCGGCAAGACGGTGCTCTTGCAGAACATCGCGCAATCGGTGACGGCCAATCATCCCGAGTGCTATCTGATCGTGCTGTTGATCGACGAGCGGCCGGAGGAAGTGACCGACATGCAGCGGTCGGTGAAAGGCGAGGTCGTCTCCTCGACCTTCGACGAGCCGGCCGTGCGCCATGTCCAAGTCGCTGAAATGGTGATCGAAAAGGCCAAGCGATTGGTCGAGCACGGCCGCGATGTGGTGATTCTTTTGGACTCGATCACGCGTCTCGGCCGCGCCTATAACACGGTGGTGCCATCCTCCGGCAAGGTGCTGACCGGCGGTGTCGATGCCAATGCCCTGCAAAGGCCGAAGCGCTTCTTCGGCGCCGCCAGAAACATCGAAGAGGGCGGCTCGCTCACTATCATCGCGACGGCTCTGATCGACACCGGTTCGCGCATGGATGAAGTGATCTTCGAAGAGTTCAAAGGCACCGGCAATTCGGAAATCATCCTCGACCGCAAGGTTTCCGATAAGCGCATCTTTCCGTCGATCGATATCACTCGTTCGGGCACCCGCAAGGAAGAGCTGCTCGTACCGCCAGATATTCTCAAGAAGATGTATGTCCTGCGCCGCATTCTCAATCCGATGGGCACGGTCGACGCCATCGAATTCCTGCTCAACAAACTGCGTGAGACGCCCAAGGGCAATGCGACCTTCTTTGAGGCGATGAATACATAGCATCCGCCCGAAAAGTTGTAGACTTTTCGGATCGAGCGGATGCGTGTAAGGAAGCAATTGCAGCCCTTATGCACCCACGCGCGTCATGCGCGGGGCCGACCCGCGCATCTAGGCACCGACGAGTGGCTTTCAAGAAATGTGGCAACGGTTGTTCGTCAGTGCCTGATCCACTCTCCTGGATGGCCGGGTCAAGCCTAGCCACGACGTCCCGAGATGCCGGCGTTTCCTCAACGGTTCACGCCAAGGATCACTCCTCCGGGAGAGCCCGCGCTTTCCGCGTCACATCGTCGATCGCTACGAAGGTAAAAATAGCTTCGGTGACTTTCACGGTTTCTTCGCTTTCGCGGCTGCGCCGCCAGGCCTCGACGTCGATCTTCATCGAACTCCGCCCTCGCGTCGTCAGACGGGCGTAAAGGCTCACTTCGTCGCCGACGAAGACAGGATTCAAGAAGGACATTGCCTCGACGCGCACAGTCGCGGCGCGGCCGCGCGAGACGCGCGCCGCCACACTGCCTGCCGCGAGATCCATTTGCGACATCAGCCAGCCGCCGAAAATATCGCCATGCGGATTGGTGTGCGAAGGCATGGCGACGGTCCGAATGACCGGGGCTTCGTTCGGGGGCTTCTCATCCTGCATGAGAGGAGTCTTTACCGCGGTTTTGTGAAAAGCTGAGTTCAACATTGCGCGGGTGCCAAGAGGGCCGCGAGAGCTGCTATGTCATGAACAGGCAAGGAGCAGGTGCCGGCCGAGCAGACGAAGGCGGCCGCTGCGCCAGCGATCTTCGCCTGCGCCGCGGCGGGATGATCCGCCGGCATGGCTTCCGGCTGATCGAGATCGAAGACAATTCTGTGGTCGAAGGGGATGGCCAGCGCAGCATCGTAAAGGCTCTGGCGTTCCGGCCCTGCGGTGACGATCTCGATCGCATAAAGGCGCAGATCGAGCGCGTTCAAAATCCCGGCATGGCCAACGAAATTGCCGCGCACGATGGGCGCCAAAGTCGCAAAGAGCTTATCGGCGAGCTTCAGCCAGCTGTCGTCGCCGGTCAGCCCGGCGAGACGGACGAGACTCGACAGATAGACCGGATGCGCGTTCGGGATCGCGTCATCCGTCGTCGGCGCGAGCCGCATGATGACATCGCTCGCGTTCGCGGCGGACATGGCGATAAGGCCGGTTTTGGGATCGATATAGGAGTCGCGAATGGCCTCGGCCCAGGCGATGGCGTCGCCGAGATAATCGCGTGGGCTGGCTTCGATCCCCGTCATATGGCGGGCTTCATGCAGAGCGAGCGCTGCCCGCATCATGGCGGCATGATCGAGCGCGAAGCCTGGCTTGACGATGACGCCGGTGCGGGTGCTATGGGCGAGCCTCTTCTTGCCGGATTCGTCTTGATATTGCAGCGTGTCGGCGATGACGCCATAGGCACGCGCGGCGAGGCCGACCCAGCGCGGCTCGCCGAGCAGGGTTGCGGCATTGACGATGGCCGCGATCATCAATCCGTTCCAATCGGCCATGATCTTGTCGTCGAGGCCGGGATGTACGCGTTTCTCGCGGGCGAGGAAGAGCTTTTCCTTGAGCGGGGCGAGCTGCGCTTCATCTGCCTCGGTCGCTGGCTTGGCCTCGAGCTGATTGAGAACCGTCACCATCTTGCCATTCGGCTCTTCGGCCCAATTGCCGATGCGTCCGGCGCCATAGAATTTGCCGAAATAGCTCGCATCCGCTTCGCCGAGCACGGTGACGAGCTGCTCCCAGGTCCAGACATAAAATTTCCCTTCCTGGCCTTCGCTGTCCGCGTCGAGGCTGGCACAGAAGGCGCCTTCCGCCGTGGTCATGTCGCGTTCGAGCCAGGTGACGATCTCTGTCGCGCGGGTGCGCAGCACAGGGTCTCCATAATCGGCATGGCAGAGCGCCAGCAGCTCCAGAAGCTGGGCATTGTCGTAGAGCATTTTCTCGAAATGCGGCACGAGCCAATGATCATCGGTCGAATAGCGCGCGAAGCCGCCGCCGAGATGATCGTAAATGCCGCCTTGCGACATCCGGGTCAGCGTCAGCTTGACGAGGTCCCGATAAGGCGTCTTGCCAAGCTTTGCACCGGCTCGCCAGAGCACTTCGAAGATCGGCGTGTTGGGAAATTTCGGCGCGCCGCGCAACCCACCATCGGTCTGATCGACGAAATTGATGATCTGCGGCGGTATGGATTCGAGAAGATCCGCGGTGAGGCTGCCGCTTTCCATGCGGGCCTCCTTGCTGAGATTTTCGCGGACGATCTTGGTGTTATGCGCGATGCGCTCCGGTTCGCCGCGAAAAGCTTCCGCGACCGTGCGCAGGACGGATACGAAGGCCGGCCTTCCATATTGCT
>DAIESR010000191.1 GCA_027346205.1 Beijerinckiaceae bacterium | reverse complement strand
CCCGCGCCGGTTCCTCGGCCGAAAGTACCACGCAGCATCGGTTGATGCGCAAGCGGCCGGCTTCCTGCACATCGATAGCGACCTGCCTCAACTGCCACTATGACACGTCTGCGCATTCATTAACTGAATTTGTTCTGGCGTATCGACGGATTTCTGGGATGTAGCCCGCATGTTATCCAGACGATGCAATGCTCGATCAATGACAATGCGTATAGATTTCTCGTCAGCTTGTCGGGCGTGATCGGAATTATCCATAGACTCGTTTAGCACGACCTTAAGTCTGTCAACAAATTGATCGACGGTCGCTTCGTCAACGCTCGCATGCTTGGTATAGTGAAGTAGCGCACGCTGATAGAGGCAAGGATCCGCGACGAGTTCCCGCCCGATCTCGATTTGCCTATCTATGAGGGCAACAGAGGCTAATATCCGAATGACCGCTGGGCAGCCGTCTATGCGGGAACGCGCTTCGTGCCAATTGATTTTGTAGGCAACTCGACCGAGGTAGAAGCCCAGCGGTCTATGAGCCGGGGACTTTCCGGCTCGAGCGGCTTGCGCCATGATTTCGTTGAGCCGAAAGTCCGTACGAATCGTGACTGGTTCACGATGTTCTGCAATTTCAACAGATATTGGTGACGGACACGTTCCGAGTTCCTTCGATTGAGCAGGCAATTGTGCCCAAACCCGTTCAACACTTCCCCCGAGCAGGATCATGGTGCCGGCAAGAAACGCAGCTCGTGATCGAATTCTATTCGCCATCTTATGCCTCCGTCAGCTCACAAGCTTACAGCGCAGCAGTCAGGCTGCCACTGAAGTCTTCAGGTGATACTGCTATTTAATTGATGCGCCGCGGCGCAATTCCGGCTCCGAGAAAGTCGTCACGTCAGCCGTGGATCTGGGCCGGCCAAAGCGAATGTAGAGCGCCGGCAAAACGAGCAATGTGAGCAGGGTCGCGGTGATGAGCCCGCCGATGACAACGGTGGCGAGCGGTTTCTGCACCTCGGCCCCGGTTCCTGTTGCCAAAGCCATAGGCACGAAGCCGAGCGAGGCCACGAGAGCCGTCATCGCGACCGGCCGTAGACGCGTCAAAGCGCCTTGATAGACGGCCGCGCGAAGGGGCATGCCTTCGTCGATCAACTTTTTGATGAAGCTCAACATCACGAGTCCGTTCAGCACCGCCACGCCGGAGAGCACGATGAACCCGACCGCGGCTGAAACTGAGAACGGCATGCCGCGCAGCCACAAGGCGAAGATTCCGCCTGTCAGAGCAAGCGGGACCGCGCTGAACACGAGAAGCGCATCGCGGGGGCTGCCGAGCGCTGTGTAGAGCAACAGAAAGATCAGAAAGAAGCAGCCCGGCACCACGATCATCAGTCGCTGTCGGGCAGCCGCCAGATTTTCGAACTGACCGCCCCAGGTGATCCAATATCCCGCAGGCAGCTGGACCTGTCCGGTGACCTTCTCTCGCGCTTCGTCCACAAGAGAAGCAATGTCACGACCCCGCACATTCGCTGTGACGACGACACGACGCTTGCCGTTCTCGCGCGAGATCTGGTTCGGCCCCTCGGCAGTGTCGAACCGTGCGACCTGCTTCAGCAAAATGGCAGGTGCTGGTCCGGACCGGGCCGAGGCAGGCATCGGGACGGGCAGATTCTTCAGAGCTTCAATATTCTCGCGCGCCTTGTCGTTGAGACGCACGATGATTGGAAAACGTCGGTCACCCTCGAATAGGACACCGGCTTCACGGCCTCCGATGGCAGCTCCGATCACATCCTGCACCGCGGCGATGCTAAGGCCGAGACGGGCAATTTCGGTCTTGTCGACCTTGATCTCCAGGAAGGGCAAGCCAGTCACTTGCTCGACCTTGACGTCCTCCGCGCCTTCGGTGCTGCGCAGGATGGTGGCGATTTGGTTCGCTGCCTTCAGCATCGGCCCGAACTCTTCGCCAAAGACTTTGACGGCTACGTCGCCACGGACGCCAGCGAGTAGCTCATTGAAGCGCATTTGGATCGGCTGTGAAAACTCGTAATTGTTGCCGGGTAAAGCCGAGACAGCCTCTTCGATCTGACGCTGCAATTCCTCCTTGGGCAGTTCCGGCTCAGGCCATTCCTCCCTTGGTTTCAGCATGATGAATGCGTCGGAAGAGTTGGGCGGCATCGGGTCCGAGGCCACTTCGGCCGTCCCGGTCTTCGAGTAGACGAACGCGACTTGTGGGAACTGACTGATCGTCTTCTCGATCTTAAGCTGCATCGCCTGCGACTGCGACAGGGCCGTGCTTGGAATGCGCAGGGCATTCATGGCGATATTCTTCTCGTCGAGAGTCGGAACGAACTCCTGGCCAAGCCGGCCGAACAGGAGGCCTGCCGCGACGAATAGAACAATTCCACCCGCGATGAAGGGGAGCGGCTGGCGGATCGCGCGTTGCAGGGCAGGCTCATAAAGCGCTCTCATGCCGCGTACGAAAATATTCTCCTTCTCCTTGACGCGGCCGGTGATGACGATGGCGATCATCGCCGGGACGAAGGTGAGCGAGAGAACGAAGGCACAAAAGAGCGCGATGATGACGGTGAGCGCCATCGGCTCGAACATCTTGCCCTCCACGCCGGTGAAGGTCAGGAGAGGCACGTAGACCAAGATGATGATAGCCTGGCCGA
>DAIESR010000164.1 GCA_027346205.1 Beijerinckiaceae bacterium | reverse complement strand
GCTGCCGCGGCGCGGGTGCTGCCGGCTGGCAAGCCGAACCATGGCTGTGCGGACATAGAATGGAATTGGCTGGGCACAGATGATCAGGCCCGCGATGTGGTCGCGCGGCTCATCTATGGCTTTCGCATCTCGATCCTTTTCGGCCTCGCTCTCGCGTCGATCTCTTCCATCGTCGGCATAGCGGCCGGAGCCGTGCAGGGCTATTTCGGCGGCTGGATAGATCTTCTCTTTCAACGTTTCATCGAGGTTTGGACCTCGCTGCCGCATCTTTATTTGCTGATCATCATTTCTTCGATCATCACGCCGAGCTTCTTCGTCTTGCTTGGCATTCTGCTGCTTTTCTCCTGGGTCAATCTCGTGCATGTCGTGCGGGCCGAGTTTCTGCGCGCCAGAAACTTCGAATATGTGAATGCCGCGCGGGCGCTCGGGCTTTCCAATGCGCAGATCATGGTGCGGCATGTGCTGCCGAATGCGATGGTTGCGACTTTGACTTATATTCCCTTCGTGCTCAATGGCTCGATCACGACACTTACCGCGCTCGATTTTCTCGGCTTCGGACTGCCGCCGGGCTCGGCATCGCTCGGCGAATTGCTGTTGCAGGGCAAGAACAATCTTCAGGCGCCGTGGCTCGGCATCACGGGCTTTCTCGCCATCGCCATCATGCTGTCGCTTCTCGTCTTCATCGGCGAGGCGGTGCGCGATGCCTTCGATCCCAGAAAGACGATCGGGTGAAGACGACCGGATGAAGACGCTTGGTCGGAGTAGTGATATAGCTAGGCGCGCGAGGTTTCCGTCATGAACAAGATCATCAAGGAACATTATCCAGTCGCCAAGCTGCCCGAAGATTTGCGTGACGGCCTGAACCCAGCTCAAGAGGTGCGGATCACGATAGAGATCGCCTCTGATATCCAAGCTGCGAGTGAAGAAAAGACGCTTCCCAGCGGGTTTCGGCGTCTAGACCGTGTGCTGAGCGTGGAAGAGATTTCTACCTTGCGGCGGCCGCCGTTTCGGTCTGGTGAAGAAATAGACGCGGAGATTTGGCGCCAACGAGACGAATGGGATCATTGAAGACCGAAGTCGAACGGCCTACGGTGCTATGCGACCTTGGGCGCAAGCCGCGTGACCTTGATCGGCGTGGGGCGGATGCGAATTTGCGCGAGATCGTAATTCGCCTGCATCCGCAGCCAAACCTCAGCCGTACTGCCGAGCGCCTTTTCGAGCCGCACTGCCATTTCCGGCGAGATGGCGGAACGTCCGGCAATGACATTGTGAAGCTGCTGGCGCGTAACGCCCAAACCCTTCGCGGCAGCGCTGATCGACAGGCCGATTTCCTCGATGCTGTCGCCGATCATTTCGCCGGGGTGAGGCGGGTTCTTCATCGACATGGTTTTCGCCTCTTTCAATGATAGTCTACAAGATCGGCATCCGTGACTTTGCCGTCATCGAATCGGAAGATAATTCGCCAGTTCGCGCGCACGGTCAGCGACCAAAACCCTTTGCGATCGCCTTTCAACGGATGCAGACGGAAGGTCGCATAATCGAGATCGTCGACATTTTGGGCGGCGTCGAGCAAAGCTAAAATCTGTTTGATTTTACGTATGTGCTCGGCGCTCACGCCTTTGGGATTGTCGTCCTCAAAGAGCTGCTTCAATCCCTTAGGAGTAAAGTTCTCGATCATTGAGGCTTTGTCATTTTGACTGTGTTAAGTGTAAAATAGTATTTTA
>DAIESR010000102.1 GCA_027346205.1 Beijerinckiaceae bacterium | reverse complement strand
GCGCCGCGTCGAGGCCGATGTGCTCGTCGCGCATCTCGCCTCGATCTGCGGCAAGGAAAATGTCACGATCGAGCCCGAGGCGCTCGTGTTGATCGCGCGGGCGGCGGAAGGTTCGGTGCGCGATGCGCTCTCGCTGCTCGATCAGGCGATCGCTTATGCGACCGGCGCTCAAGGCATGACGATCATGGCCGCCGATATGCGGCTGATGCTCGGTCTCGCCGATCGCACGCGGATCATCGATCTCTTCGCGGAAGTAATGCGGGGCGATATCGCCGCGGCGCTCTCGAGCCTCAAGGAACTCTATGACGCGGGTGCCGATCCCGCCCAGATCCTCGTCGAGCTTGCCGAATTCGTGCATTTCGTGACGCGGCTCAAGCTCGTCCCGGAATCGGCCGATGATCCGACCGTGACGGAGGAGGAGCGCCGGCGCGGCGGCGAATTCGCGCAAGGCCTTTCAATGCCGGTGCTGACGCGCGCCTGGCAATTGCTCCTGAAAGGTCTGCAGGAGGTGAAGGATTCGCCGCGGCCGCTCGCGGCGGCCGATATGGTGCTCGTTCGGCTCGGCTATGCCGCGGATCTGCCGACGCCCGATGAAGCTCTGCGTCGTCTTTCAGGACTGGCGACGGGGGCGGGCGCATCGCGCCCGGCGCAGGCTCCGGCCGGCCGCCCGTCCGGCAGCGGCTCTCGCCTCGCCATGGCGGGATCGGGCGCCACGAGCCTGCGTAGCGCCGCGCCGGGGCATTCCCCAGCACCGTCTTTGGCGGCGCCGGAAATGCGCTTGTCCTCTTTTGAAGATGTCGTCGCGCTCGCAGTTAAGCACCGTGACATTCAATTGAAGATAGCGCTCGAGCGCGATGTGCGGATCGTGCGTTTCGAGGAGGGAGCGATCGAGTTTTCGCCTGGTCCCGGTGCCTCGTCTCAGCTCGCGCAATTGCTGATGCGCCGTTTGCAGGAATGGACCGGCACCCGCTGGATGGTGGCAATCTCGCGCGAAGCGGGGGCGCCCAGCCTGAAAGAACGCGAAGATGCGAATGTCGCCGCTGCCATGCAGGGCGTGCGGGCGATCCCTCTGGTTCGCAAAGTGCTCGATATTTTTCCCGGAGCGGACATTGTCGGGGTCAGCGGCGGGGAGCGTGCCGTATCGCCCGAGGCGCCAGGCACGAGCGAGACTGAGGAAGATGTGGCCTATGGCGATCAGGCCTATACCGAAGACGATCTTTGAGCCATGTCTTGAAGCCGGATGATCGCTCTAACTAGAACGCAGCTCAGCCAGCAAACACACGAAAAGGAACCGCCATGCGCGACATGATGGGCTTGATGAAGCAGGCGCAGGCCATGCAAACGAAAATGCAGGATATGCAGGCCGAAATGGAGCGCCTTGAAGTCGAAGGCCAGTCCGGCGGCGGCCTCGTCCATGTAACCATGACGGCCAAGGGGCAGATGAAAGGGCTCGTCATAGATCCTTCGCTGCTTGTGCCGAACGAGAAGGAAATTCTGGAGGATCTGATCCTCGCCGCGCATGAGGATGCGCGCAAGAAGGCCGAGCGGGTAATGGAAGAGAAGATGAAGGAGGTCACCGCTGGCTTGCCGCTGCCGCCAGGAATGAAGCTGTTTTGATGCGCGACGGCGCGCGGCCGGCCATGCCGGGTACGACCTCGCCTCGATCCGTGCGTAGGCGTATGGCCTGATGGCAGAGCGCATCGCAGGGCCGGAGATCGAAAGGCTCATCCAATTGCTGGCGCGTCTGCCGGGCCTCGGCCCGCGCTCGGCGCGGCGTGCTGCGCTGCATCTGATCCGCAAACGCGAGGAGCTGCTCGGGCCGCTCGCCGATGCTTTGCAATTGGCGCGCGAACGAATCATCACCTGCTCGGTTTGCGGTAATGTCGACAGCTGCGATCCCTGCATGGTCTGTCGCGACGAGCGGCGCGACGGCAAGCTGCTCGTCATCGTCGAGACCGTCGCTGATCTTTGGGCATTGGAACGGGCCAAGGCGATCTCGGCGCGCTATCATGTGCTTGGCGGCACGCTGTCGCCGCTCGATGGCATTGGTCCGAAGGATCTCAATCTGGCGCGCCTGCCGGATCGGGTCGTGGCGGAGGGGGTCGAAGAGGTGATCCTTGCCGTCAATGCCACGGTCGATGGGCAGACCACAGCACATTTCGTTACCGAGCTTCTGGGGCATCTGCCGGTACGGATCACCCGTCTGGCGCATGGCGTTCCGGTTGGCGGCGAACTCGACTATCTCGACGAAGGAACCTTGGCGGCGGCGATACGCAGCCGTATGGATTTCTAGAGTCGATTCCGTCACGTGGATTGCAATTGGTCGCGGTCTTGCATCGACTTTATATTATTGTCGCATTGCGTCGATGAGGGCAGCGGATGGCGGGGCGGTGGCCGCATGTTTTCTTGCGTGAATGTCTCCTGACGGGATCGATCTTACCGGCGGAGGCATATCTATGACGAAGCAGCCGCAAACGCCGAACCGGGCGGCGCGGCGCCTCGCCAAATCCCAAACAAGAGCTTCTCGATCAGATACGGTGAAGCGGGGTGCGATGGCGATGGATGACGTGAAGCTGCGCAAGGAATGGATCAATTCAGCGATCAATCGGCTCGATCCGGCGCTGTTTGCCACCCATTTGCCCGCTTGGCTGGAAATGGTCGCACATCTCCAATCGCGGCCTGTCGGCACGCGCGGCAGTGCCGCGCAGCAGCCGATTCCGCGGCTTTCAGTCGCCCAATTGCGCAACCCGAGGCTGAATAGCGTGGCGGAGGATACCGTCTTCGCCTTCTGCATCGCGGCGGTCTTGCAGAGCCATCCCGAGGCGATCGTCAAGCTCGAATCCGAGCTGACGAATCACTATGGTCTCGATTTCCCCGGTGCGGGCGCGCTCGCTTTGTGCCGGCATGGCCGCGAGACGGAAAATGCGCTCGATGACGCGGTTGGGCGTATCATTCAGGCTCGGCTTGAGGGACAGGCTTCCGATCCCAAGGATATCTGGAACGGCGGCCTGCGGCTCCTCGAAAAGGTCCGCAAATCCAATTTCGTGCAGGAACTCTCGGTGATGCTGGCGAAATGGACTCGCCAGCAATGGACGCAGATCCTCAAGGATCAGCTCTTCAATCTTTCTTATCCGCGCGTCTCGGTGCCGCCGATCGAGGCGGCGCTCGAAGTCAATCTCAACGATCAGGCCTTTGTCGCGAGTCTCCTCCTTGCCGCGACCGGCGCGGTCGATATCGAGCTTGAGCCCGCCTATCAAGAGCATCTCGAAGCCATTGCCACGCGGGCTTGAGGCTGAGCCGCGCGCCAGGAGATCGATTCAGTCGACATCATGGGCATAGGCGGCAAGCTTGATGGGCGGCAAGCGCGCTTCGGATGTTGCCCAGTACCGCGTTGCTTGGGCGGGAGAAGTACATGAAGGTGGCCGCCGTCATCCCCGTCACCCTGGCCAGCGCTGGCGCGGATAAAGAACTGGACGATGGCGCGTCTTTGGCCTTGGCCAAGCTCGCCGGCAAACCGCTTCTCGGCCATGTCTGCGATCGGCTCGCACGGGTCGCACGGTTCGAAGCACTGATTGTCGTCACGACGGCCGCTTCCACAGATGATCCTATCGAGGCTTTTTGCCATGGTTGGGGCGTGGCTTGCTTTCGGAGCCCACGCGGCGACGAACTCGGCCGCGTGCTCGATGCGCTCA
>DAIESR010000004.1 GCA_027346205.1 Beijerinckiaceae bacterium | reverse complement strand
CCGATGCCGCCGATGCCATTCTACTCGGTGCGGTGGGTGGCCCGAAATGGGATGGCGTGGCCTATGATCTGCGCCCTGAGGCAGGCTTGTTGCGGCTGCGTAAGGATCTGGTCCTTTTCGCCAATCTGCGCCCGGCGATCTGCTATCCGGCGCTGGCCGATGCCTCGTCCTTGAAGCGCGAACTCATCGACGGGCTCGACATGATGCTCGTGCGCGAATTGACCGGCGGACTCTATTTCGGCCAGCCGAAGGAGATCATCGATCTCGGCAATGGCCAAAAGCGCGGCGTCGATACGCAATCCTATGAGACTTATGAGATCGAGCGCATCGGCCGCGTCGCTTTCGAGCTGGCGCGCAAGCGCCGCAACAAGGTGACCTCCTGCGAAAAGCACAATGTCATGAAATCGGGCGTGCTCTGGCGCGACACCATCATCGAATTGCACAAGCGCGAATTCCCGGATGTCGAACTCGAACATCAGCTCGCCGATGCCTGCGGCATGCAGCTCGTGCGACGGCCGAAGCAATTCGATGTGATCGTCACCGACAATCTCTTCGGTGATCTGCTCTCCGATGTCGCGGCCATGCTGACTGGCTCGCTCGGCATGCTGCCTTCCGCCTCGCTCGGCGCGGTCGATGCCAAGACGGGCCATAGAAAAGCGCTCTACGAGCCGGTGCATGGCTCGGCGCCCGATATCGCCGGCAAGGGGCTCGCCAATCCGATCGCCATGATCGGCTCATTCGGCATGGCTTTGCGCTATTCTTTCGGCCTCGTCGAGCTTGCCGACAAGATCGAGACGGCGATCGCGGCTGTGCTCGCCAAGGGCCTGCGCACCGCCGACATCAAAGGTGATGCGGCCTCTTCCATCTCCACCGCGCAGATGGGCGATGCGGTGCTAGAGGCGGTCCGCGCCTCGGTCTGATGCTTTACCACGCGATAATGCACAAAACCGCTCCCGTCTGCTTCGCTTACAGGAGAGCGGGATCATGGGCCACTGCTTCAATCGAACAGGCTCGAGACGCTTTCTTCCTTGGCGGTCCGGGCGATGGCCTCACCGATCAGCGGCGCGATCGAAATGACGCGGATATTGTTCGAAATGCGCACCGCTTCGGTCGGGTGGATCGTATCGGTCAGCACGAGTTCCTTGAGATGGGAAGAGGCGATGCGCGCCACGGCACCGCCCGAGAGCACGCCATGGGTGATATAGGCGCGGACCTCCTTGGCGCCCTCGCGCATGAGTGCATCGGCGGCATTGCATAAGGTGCCGCCGGAGTCGATGATATCGTCGACGAGCAGGCAGGTCTTGCCGCTGACATCGCCGATGACGTTCATGACTTCCGACTCGCCGGCACGTTCGCGGCGCTTGTCGACGATCGCCAGCGGCGCATCAATGCGCTTGGCGAGGGCGCGGGCGCGCACGACGCCGCCGACGTCGGGCGAGACGACCATCAGATTGTCGAGCGGCATCCGCTCCTTGATGTCGCGCACCATGACCGGCGCGGCGAAGAGATTGTCCGTCGGAATGTCGAAGAAGCCTTGGATCTGGCCGGCATGGAGATCGACAGTCAGTACCCGATCGGCCCCGGCATGGGTGATCAGATTAGAGACGAGCTTGGCCGAGATCGGCGTGCGCGGACCTGGCTTACGATCCTGCCGCGCATAGCCGAAATAAGGGATCACGGCCGTGATGCGCCGCGCCGAGGAACGGCGCAACGCATCGGTCATGATCAAGACTTCCATCAGATGATCATTGGCAGGGAAGGAGGTCGATTGCACGACGAAGGCGTCTTGACCCCGGACATTCTCCTGGATCTCGACAAAGATCTCCATATCGGCGAAGCGGCGGACCTGACACTTGGTCAGCGGCACACCGATATAGGCGGCAATGGCTTCCGTGAGCGCGAGATTGGAATTGCCGGCAAGTATCTTCATCGCGCAGGCCGTTCAAAGTGCTTAGCGCTCCGCGACAGGGATACTGCGGCGCGCATGTCTCGTTGCAAAAGGCTCATCTTACCCGTGACCAGGTTTCCGAACCGCACATGCTGCTGCCCGGCACGCAGCCTTCAATCTTGAGGGCCTTGGGACCCTGCATTGACATGGCGGCTGAATACATCTGCCCGTCTTCTGCATTATAAGTCGCGCCAGTCCAGCGATTTTCGCCGGCGGCCTTCATATTGATCAAGACTTCGAGGCCGAGCACCGAGCGGTCCCGCTTACGCGGATCAGGGTTTTTCACGTCCTTGCCGGGTGCCGTAATGGTCGAGGCGATATAGCCGCACAAAACCGGGCCGCAATGACGGATGCGGACCGTGGCGGTACCGTCAGCGACCCGCCATTCGCCGACCGGATTGGCAAGCGCCGCGGTCGAAGCAAACAGCAGAGCAAAGACGCTGACTGCTGGGACAATCGGCAAAACTTTCATTTTCTGTCCTCTTGATGAACCAATGTTGAAGGACGGCTTTGTGCAGTCGGCGCTGCGGCAGGGCAGAGATCAGGGGGCGATCTGAACGCTCGGCATCTGCGGTCAGCGGCCTTCTTGCAGCGCGGCGGAGCGGAGGTCGGTGCCGGAAGACGAGGTTTCAGGTGGCCCGATAGGAGGCGTCGCGGTAACAATCGTGCGGCCCCCCTCCTCATCTTGCGCCACGACCGCGGCCGGCGCGCCGCCCGCGGTCGCAGGCTTCGCCTCCGCGGAAGCAAGAATCGCTTCGGGCGTATTGGTCAGGACGGCCGCAAGTTCGGCGGCGCTCTTCGCGGCAACGGCGGCAAGGATGCGATCGTCGATAACGGACCAGGGATCGGCCGCCTTCGCTTTGACATCGACCTTATCTTCCACGCGCTGGGTCCGGTGCTTATCCGAGTCGAAGACGTCGAGAACGTAAGTGACGGCGGTACCGTCGCTTTCCTGCACGGCATTCAGATAGCCGCGGACCAGATAATCCGCCGCGGCGGGATCGGCCATGACGATGTTCTGGCCTTTGGCCGCGGCGTCGAATGCATTGGTGAAACGGTCCCGCATCCCCTCCGGTCCGCCCGTGAAGCTCGCGAGCGCTACTGACGCCCCACTCGGGCTCACACCGGGACGGCGGGCAATATTGGACGGATGCGGCTGTGGTGGGGCCTGCGGCGCTTGCAACGCGGCATAGTTGCCGACGCAGCCGGCGAGCAGGCAGAAGGAGGCGAGCACGAGGCCGCCGCGGGCCAGGCCATGCAGCACGCGCGCGGGCGGCAAACCCCCGGCCAAGGCGAACCCGGTCGCGGCAAGGCGATGATCCATGTCCCTTCGACGATCCATTCGGTCTTCCATGGGCAGGTCTGCGCCTGCCGAACCGTCCCGCCTCGATCGGGCAAGCGCGGCCGAGGCAAGAGCTAAACCGAATCCACCGCGAGGTCCAGAGAGCAGCCGATCCAGCCGCAGCCACATATTCGGCGTGGAATATGGTTTGCCACTTTCGTCGCCGGCCGCTCCCGCCTAAATCTCAAACATGGCACAGCCCCATCCCATGCCGAACCCAGAAGCGAAAAGCGCCGATGCGCTGCGGGACAATGCCGCTGCGCAGCCCGAAAATGCCGCCGAGGCTGGCGACATCTCGCTCGAATCCATGGACACGACGCCCGCTTCGCTGGCGCGCGGCGCGGCAGCCATCAAGGCGCATTGGAAACACGCACCGGTGGGGCCTGGTGTCTACCGCATGATCGGCACAGACGGCGAGGTCCTCTACGTCGGCAAGGCCAAGAGCGTCCGCAAGCGCATTGCGAGCTATCTGCGACCGACGGGCCACACAAATCGTATCGCGCGAATGATCGCGCTCACCGCATCCATGGTCTTCGTCTCGACCGGCACCGAGACCGAGGCGCTGCTGCTCGAGACCAATTACATCAAGCAGATGAAGCCGTGCTTCAACGTGCTGATGCGCGACGACAAATCGTTTCCTTATATTTTTCTCTCCGGCGATCATTGGGCGCCGCAGATCATGAAACATCGCGGCGCGCGCGCGCGAAAAGGCGATTATTTCGGTCCCTTCGCCAGTGTCTGGGCGGTCAATCGCACCTTGAACGCGCTGGAACGCGCCTTTCTCCTGCGCTCCTGTTCCGACAGCTATTTCGAGAACCGGACGCGTCCTTGTCTTCTCTATCAGATCAAGCGCTGCGCGGCGCCTTGCACGGGCGAGATCGCGGCTGAGGACTATGCGGCGCTCGTTCGCGAGGCACGCGATTTTCTCTCCGGCAAGAGCCATGCTGTGCGCGATTCTCTCGCCCAGGAGATGAGCGAGGCGGCGGAAGCGCTCGAATTCGAACGCGCGGCCCGGCTGCGCGACCGCATCTCCGCACTGTCAGCCATTCAAGGCGCCCAAGGCGTCAATCCGAAGACGGTCGAAGAGGCCGATGTCTTCGCAATCATCGAAGATGCCGGACAGTTCTGCGTCGAAGTCTTCTTCTTTCGCACCTATCAGAATTGGGGCAATCGCGCCTATTTTCCGCGTGCCGACAAGAGCCTTTCGCAATCGGAAGTACTCGATGCCTTTCTTGCGCAATTCTATGCCAATATGCCAGCCGCCCGGCTCATCCTCCTGTCGCATGAGATCGAAAATCGCAACATATTGGAGCGCGCGCTCAGCGAACGCGCCGGCCACAGGATCGAGATCGCCGTGCCGCAGCGCGGCGAGAAGAAGGATCTCGTCGATCACGCCGCCCAAAATGCGCGCGAAACGCTGGGACGTAAGCTGTCGGAAGGCGCGAGCCAGGAAAAACTGCTCGTCGCGCTCACTGAGGCCTTCGGGATCGACAGGCCGCTGCGGCGCGTCGAAGTCTATGACAATTCCCATATCATGGGTACAAATGCGGTCGGGGCGATGATCGTCGCTGGGCCAGCCGGATTCATGAAGGCGCATTATCGTACCTTCAACATCAAGGGCGAGGATCTGACGCCGGGCGATGATTTCGGCATGATGCGCGAGGTGCTGCGCCGCCGCTTTACACGGCTGATCAAGGAAGCGGATCGCAAGAGCGCGTCAGAAGACGCAGCGACATCCGAAGATCCCGACGCCTTTCCGCAACGGCCAGATCTCATTCTTATTGACGGCGGCCAAGGCCAGTTCGATGCCGTTGCGGCCGTACTCGCTGAACTCGGCATCGACGATGTCGCCATCGCCTCGATCGCGAAAGGGCCGGACCGCAATGCCGGCCGAGAAATGTTCTTCGTTGCCGGCAGAGAACCGTTCCGCTTGGCGCCGCGCGACCCGGCCCTCTATTTCGTGCAGAGGCTCCGCGACGAGGCGCATCGCTTCGCGATCGGCACGCATCGGGCGCGACGCAAGAAGGAATTCACGAAAAGCCCACTCGACGAAATCGCCGGCATCGGTCCGGCCCGCAAACGCGCGCTGCTGCATGCTTTCGGCACCGCCAAGGCGATTTCGCGCGCTGCTCTCAGCGATCTCGAGAAAGTGCCCGGCATCAACGCCGCGACCGCCAGACTCGTCTATGATTTCTTTCATGGCGAAGAGCCATAGATCTTACGACATGCGTCTCGTAGGGCAGATCGTCGCCGGAGCGATAACCCCTATGCCAAAACGGACTGCCTAGAGCCGATCCATGAGATCGGGATCGGCTCTACATCAAACAATGAGAGCAGGCCCTCGAATGATATAGCGGTCTCTTACGTGCCGAACCGATAAGAAATTTCCAAATTTGTCACGAAACGCTCGATTTCGTCATGGAGATGATCGGCGACGTTTCCCACCGCATGCGAGCTTTGGCCTGCGACTTCGGCGGAGTGACTCGTATTGCGCGCGAAAAGGCTCGCTTCCGCGACCGAGCTCTGCAACCGCGCCGCGCTTTCGGAAAATAGCCGGACGACCGTTGCAATGTCAGCGGTCGCCATATTCTGCTGCGCGACGGCCCGGGCAACCACGCCGGCATGCACATCGATCGCAGCCATCGTCTTTGCCGTCTCGGCGACCGATTGCACAGCCGCTACGGTGACGGACTTGATCTCAGCCACCTTCGTCTGAATGTCCGTCGTCGCCCGCGCCGCGGCGATGGCCAGCGACTTCACCTCATTCGCGACAACAGCGAACCCACGCCCCGCTTCGCCCGCCCGCGCGGCTTCGATGGTCGCATTGAGGGCCAGAAGATTCGTCTGGGTCGCGACCTCTTCAATGATCTTGACGAATTGCTCGATAAGGTCGAGCGCCGGGATGAGTTCATGGGCCCGATGCGAAGTTTCATAGGCGATACGGGCGCCTTTGCTCACCAAGGCGGAGGTCTCAGACATGCGCTCGCCAATCTCGCCAATTGAGACAGCGAGCTTCTCCGTCGACGACTGAATCACCATGACGCTCTGGACGGTATTCTCCGAAGCCATAGAGGCTGTGTTTGTCGCATGTTCGGATTGCGCGACCGCGCTGCTCAGAAGCCGACTTGTCTCGCCCATGGTCGCCCCGGCCTCGCGGATCGCGACAAGGAGCTTGCCAACATGGGCGCGAAACTGACTGAGATCGGCGAGAAGCGTAACACGGAAATTCGATTCATAGTCGGCGAGCTCACGCTGTTGCGCGGCCAGCGCCAGCGCCTCCAGCCGTGCCTTCGCCGCGTCATCGAGTGCGGTCTCCGTCTCGATGAAAGCATGCGAGAGCCTGCTCACCAGCAAGGCCAGAGCGAAGACCTCGATCCCGACAATCCCGGCATGAAGCATGACGCGGCCAAGCCCGGAGGCCTGCGGAAAGACGAGCACCGGATAGAAATAATTGAGAAGCAGATGATGCAGCGTAATGAACAAAGCGCAGGCCGCGAGCGAGCGCCAGCAGCACCAGGCTGCGCTGATCGCCAGCACGGCAAAGAAATACATATGCATATCGATCATGACGAGGGTCTTGCTCTCCGCCGCCAGAAACAGCGCGGCAAAGACCGTCGCAGTCAGGCTGGAAAAGAGCCGCGTCCCAAAGGCGGTCGGATCCTGTCGCGCGAGAAGGCTGGCAATGACACACATCACCGCGCCGAATAGCAGGATCGCTTGAGCATGAGCCGGCTTTTGCCATAGGGCGACAGTGACGAGTGCAAGCAGATTGACCCATAGAAATGGGATGAACAGGCTGCAGGTCCATCGTCTGAAATCGTCGAGGGCCTTCATGATGGCAACAGAGCCTCTAATACCGTGGGGTGTTCGCTAGATGTGAACTTTCAGGAGGTTGTCCATTCGGCCCTGACCGAGGAAGCTGGAGTTGCGAAGCTTCAGAGTTCGAGGGAGAACCGAATGGACATCCATAAGAATGCC
>DAIESR010000076.1 GCA_027346205.1 Beijerinckiaceae bacterium | reverse complement strand
GGCCGGAAATCTGTGACCCGCGAGAACGCAGGCATGTTCGCCGCCCGCGATCAGCAGACAATCGAACGGCGCAGTGCCCTTACCGACAATTTCAAGATCCGGCGTCAGGGCAAGATTGAGCGCCTCGGTCGCGCCCGAAGTGAAGATCACATTTTTCGCCGCAGTCTTCACGAGACCCGCGATGTCGTCGCGCGCCATCTCGATCCGCGCGCGCGCGGATCGACCTTCGCCATGCACCGACGAAGCATTGCCCAAGAGATCCAATCCGAAGAGGCAGGCCGCCCGCGCCTCTGGCCGCAGCGGCGTCGTCGCATTGTGATCGAGATAGGCGCGCGGCTGCAACACAGCTTTTTCCTTCAATTCCGCATCAGCCGATGCCAAATTTGGGCCGACGCAAGCCCCGAAGCGAACCAAGTCTCCGACAGCCTGGTCACGCTGCCGCTTGCGGATCAGGCGCGGTGAATTACCTACTATACTTCAGCGCCACGCCATTTCGAGACTGCGCCCGGGCCACCCAACCTTGCCGGCCTGATCTTGCCAGTCTCTGAGCCGGATCGTCAAAACACTTGCATTCGCGCCGGGCGAACGTGCTACATGGCCTGCTTGTCGCGCGGACAGGCTATGGCGGCGGTCATGGATGGCGTGCTCGTGGCCAGTACACTCATGGCCGGGACAGTCATGGCCGAATGCTTATGCTCGACACCATGCGATGCCGCCAACGCTCGGTCAACGTGGCAAGCCGGATTCGAGTTAGAACAATTCTAACTCTATTGTGCGGCCCATAAGCGGTCGAGTCAAGCGTATGACAGAGAAACCGCGCCTCGCCGGCCTCAGGGTCGGCCGGGCGCTCCTCTAAAACGCTATGCTCGAGAAACGCGGCCACGGTGAAGGGATTTTTCGTTTCGGCCCGCGAGGCGGGTTCGAGACATGCACAGCAGGAAGTTCAAAAGACAATGCCAGAGGTCATTTTCAACGGCCCCGCCGGCCGCCTCGAAGGGCGCTTTCATCCTTCGACGCAGCGCGGTGCCCCGATCGCGGTGATCTTGCATCCGCATCCGCAATTCGGCGGCACGATGAACAATCAGATCGTCTACAACCTCTATTATGCTTTCGCCGAACGGGGCTTTTCCGTTTTGCGGTTCAATTTCCGCGGCGTTGGACGCAGCCAAGGCACCTTCGATCATGGGCAAGGCGAGTTGTCGGATGCCGCCGCGGCGCTCGATTGGGTGCAGACGATCAATCCCGAGGCGCGCGCCTGCTGGATCGCCGGTGTCTCATTCGGCTCCTGGATCGGCATGCAGCTTTTGATGCGGCGGCCGGAAGTGGAAGGGTTCGTCTCGGTGGCACCACCGGCCAATCGCTTCGATTTCTCTTTCCTAGCGCCCTGCCCTTCCTCCGGCCTCTTCGTCCATGGCGATCAGGATCGCGTCGCGCCGCTCAAAGAGGTAACGGGTCTGATCGAGAAGCTGAAGACGCAGAGGGGCATCACGATCGAGCATGCTGTGATCCCCGGCGCCAATCATTTCTTCGAAAATCGCGTCGATGCACTGATTGGAGAGGTGGGCGTCTATCTTGATCGACGGCTCGGCAACCCACCGAAACTGCCGACGCCTACTCGCGCCGAGCCGGCCGAACGGGATTGAGCCGCGCGGCTTGAGCGAGCAGGTCTCGCGAAGCCCAATACAAGGCGATGCGCGCGGCGGTACCCATTGCCACCGCGTCTTCCTTCACCCCGACCGTGGGGCGCTGCGGCGCCGGACTTGAAACAAGAAGCGCGGCCGCCTCATTCCGGGGCGGCCAGACTGCCTCCCAGTAGAGGTTCTTTGACACCTGTCGTCGTCGGAAAGGTGATCGGCAGATTTTTGAGCCGCCGCACGGCGAGATAGGCGAAGGCTTGCGCCTCCATGCCGTCGGACGACCAGCCAAGCGTGTCCGCCAGCACCAATCCGCACGGCAGGCGCTGCATCAATTCCCAGCGCAGCGCAAGATTATGCGTGCCGCCACCGCAGAGGATCGCGAGCTTCGGCGTCTGCGGCAGATGCGCGAGGCCTTGTACGATGCTTTGCGCGGTAAAGGCGGTCAAGGTTGCGGCGGCATCCTCGAGCTTCAAGCCTTCGACGCGGGCGGCTGAAAATTCATTGCGGTCGAGTGATTTCGGCGGCGCTTGATCGAAATAGGGATGCGCCAGGAGATCGCCGAGAGCCAGAAAATCGATGTGCCCCTGGCTCGCTTCGACCCCACCCTCGTCCATCGCCAGACCTTTGCGCCGAAACATCAGATCGTCGATAAGCGCATTGCCGGGACCTGTATCGAACGCCAACGGATCCTTGTCACCTTCCACATAGGTGAGATTGGCGACGCCGCCGACATTCAACACGACGAGCGGACCAACGAGGCCTGCCGCCAGGGCGAGCGCCTTGTGATAGATCGGCACGAGCGGCGCCCCTTGCCCACCCGCGGCGACATCGGCGGCACGAAAATCACGGATGACGGGAAGCCGCAACGCCCGCGCCAAAGCACAGCCGTCGCCGATCTGCACCGTGAGCCCCTCGCCCGGCCGATGCAGCACCGTCTGGCCATGAAAGCCGACGACATCGATCGACTCGCGCGCCAATCCCTCCGTGTCGAGAAAAGCGTCGACAGCCGCGCTATGACGGGCTGTCACCAGAGCCTCGGCGGCCGCAAGAGCGCCGGGTCGCGCCGCACGATCCGTAAGGGTCGCGGCATCCGCGAGCGCGGTGCGCAGAAGCGCCCGATCATCCGGCGTATAGGCGAAAGAACGTGTGACGCCCGGTGTCACGCGCGATTCGCCATCGGTCTCGATAACGGCGACGTCGACGCCGTCCATCGACGTACCGCTCATCAGACCGATCGCCCGAAGCTTGGACATGAATGATTCTCCCCACGCCGAATGCCTTGTCGCAATAGTCTTTGGAAGGCCCTCGGGGAAACAGAAAATCCACTTTGCGCGGCAGCCAGCACGCGGAGAGCCCCTCAGGCAAGGCAACAAAATTGCGCGTAGCCTGAGGAAACC
>DAIESR010000069.1 GCA_027346205.1 Beijerinckiaceae bacterium | reverse complement strand
GGTTCAATTCGTTCTGCGCGCGATCGGCGAGTATAAGCAGCTCGCCGAGGTGATGGCCAAGCTCCAACAGGCTGCTGCGAAGAGTGGGCTCTTCATCTTCACTGACAGCGATCTCAAATTCGACACGCCGCAGCTCGAGTTCAAGATCGACGCCGACAAGGCCAATCGTCTCGGCATCAGCATGCAGGACATCGGCTCGGCGCTGGCGACGCTGCTCGGTGGCAATTATGTCAACCGGTTCAACCTCTATGGCCGTAGCTATGAGGTGATCCCGCAAGTGCCACGGGAATTTCGTGACAATCCCGATTGGCTGACGCGCTATCAGCTTCGCACGGGGAGCGGGCAGCTCGTGCCTTTATCGACCGTCGCCTCGGTGACGACGAGCGTGCAGCCAAACAGCCTGCCGACCTTCCAGCAGTTGAATTCAGCCACCTTGTCCGGTGTGCCTTTCCCTGGCCGCACGCTCGGCGAAGGTATCGCCTTCCTGCAACAGAAGGCGAAGGAACTGATGCCGGAAGGCTATTCGATGGATTATCAAGGCGAGAGCCGACAATATGTCCAGGAAGGCAATACGCTGCTCATCACTTTCGTCTTCGCGCTCATCGTCATCTTTCTGGTGCTCGCGGCGCAGTTCGAAAGTTTTCGCGATCCTTTCATCATCTTGATCGCGCTGCCGACCTCCATGTTCGGCGCCATGCTGCCGTTGAACATTCTTGGCTTCGTCGGCGCGGCGAGTATGAATATCTATTCGGAGATCGGCCTCGTCACGCTCATTGGCCTTATTTCCAAGCATGGCATTCTGATGGTCGAATTCGCCAATCGCCTGCAGGAGACCGAAGGTCTCAGCCGGCGCGAGGCGATCGAACAGGCGGCCGGCGTCCGCCTGCGGCCGATCCTCATGACGACGGCGGCCATGGTCGTTGCCATGGTCCCGCTCATCATCGCCGAAGGCGCTGGCGCCCGCAGCCGTTTCGCGATTGGCGTGGTGATCGCCTCCGGCATGACTGTCGGTACGCTCTTCACTCTGTTCGTCACGCCCGCGATCTACACTTTTGTCGCCCGCGATCATGCCAAGGCGCAACGCAAGGAGGCAGCACGCGGCGCCGGGCAAGCGCATGGTCCGCAGCGAGAGCGTGCGGCAGCGGAGTGACTCGTCACCTTTATCGTAAAGTTTGAGGCATCCTTTTCCCAAAGGAAAAGGAAGACATGCAGTCAGTGTCGGGTGAAGTTGGCCTTCACCAGCGGCGGAAAAAATGGGAGAAAATGGCGAGCGAGGTTGCGACGTCGGATTTACCCTCAATCGGGCTCTCGGGTGTCACTGGCACGAAACCCGCTGGACATCGATCGCGAGACGGTGGCGCCGGGTCGGCCAAGCCTTGCTGAAGGGATTTGTTGCTTTGTTGCGTGAGTCGGTAACAAAGCCCTGTTCTCTTTGTCCGAAAATGTTCTAGAGCGTTTTCTGATCGGATGGAATCGTCAGATCGAGAAGAAGACGGTTAAAATCAATGTGTTGGAACATGCTCCAACAGTTCGAAAACATGGATCGACAGGCCAGAAATGAATGTCCTTCTCTTAGGGGCGGGTGGGCGCGAACATGCGCTTGCTCAGGCGCTTCGCAAAAGCCCCACGCTTCATCGTTTTTTCGTCGCGCCCGGCAATCCGGGGATTGAGAAACTCGCGAAATCGGTGGCGCTCGTTTCCGAGGATCACGAGGCGATCATCGCCTTTTGCCGACGCCAGACGATCGATCTCGTCATCATCGGGCCTGAAGCTCCCCTCGTCGAGGGACTCGCCGATTCGCTCGCCGCCGAAGAGATCAAGGCATTCGGCCCTTCGGAGGATGCAGCCCTTCTCGAAGGTTCGAAGGGCTTCGCGAAAAAAATCTGCGAGATCTTCTCGATCCCGACCGCCGCCTATGCGCGCTTCACCGATGCGGAAGCCGCCAAGGCTCATTTGCATGAGAAAGGCGTCCCCATCGTCGTCAAGGCCGACGGGCTCGCCGCAGGCAAGGGCGTTGTGGTGGCTGAAACCATGCCGGAAGCCGAAGCGGCGATCGATGCCATGTTCGCCGGCCAGTTCGGTGATGCCGGCAACGTCGTTCTGCTCGAAGAAAAGCTCATGGGCGAAGAGGTCTCCTTCTTTGCGCTCTGCGACGGGAAGCGCGCGGTCGAGTTCGGCTCGGCGCAGGGTTATAAGAGACTCGGCGCAGGTGATACCGGTCCCAACACGGGTGGGATGGGTGCCTATTCTCCCGTGCCTTTCATGGATGCGGCGATGAACGAGCGCGTCATGTCCGAGATCGTCAGGCCGCTCGTCGCCGGCATGGCGGAACTGGACCGGCCTTTCGTCGGCGTGCTGTTCGTCGGGCTGATGATCACGGCGCAGGGACCGAAAGTCATCGAATTCAACGTCCGCTTCGGTGATCCGGAGACGCAGGCGATCCTGCCGCGCCTCGAACAGGATCTGCTGCCGCTTCTCAAAGCCTGCGCCGAGGAAAGTCTGCCGGAGGCGCCGCTTTTCCTCTCAGATCAGAGCGCGGTCACTATCGTGCTCGCTGCCAAGGGCTATCCGGAAAATCCCCAGAAGGGCAGCGAGATTCGCGGTCTTGAAAAGATCGAGGCGATGGAGGGGGTGATCGTCACCCAAGCCGGCACCAAGCGCGACGGGCAAAAGCTTCTCGCTGACGGCGGGCGCGTGTTGAACATCACCGGCATCGGCGCTTCTCTCGAAGAAGCCCGGGCCAAGGCCTATGCCGCGATCGATGCGATCGACTGGCCGGAAGGCTATTGCCGCCGCGATATCGGCGCAAAACCGGCGAAATAGGACGACAGCGGTCGCGCACTCTCGTTTCATCGCGCTCACGAGGCGGGGGCGGTGTTTTGCTCCGCCCGGAGAATCACGATCTGCGTGTCGCCATAGGCGCGTTGTTCCAGCAACGTGAATCCTTCCGGAATGTCGAGTGCCGCCTCGGCCGCTTCCTCGACGATGATGAGCGCCTGCGGCGACAGCCAGCCGCCGTTACGTAGGGCGATGAGGGCCGG
>DAIESR010000062.1 GCA_027346205.1 Beijerinckiaceae bacterium | reverse complement strand
CTTCTGCCGCTCTATCTTCTTCCCGCTGCGCGCGAAGACGGTCTCGGCGCCGCCGCTGCCCATCCGAGCGCACGCGCGCTTGCCATCGCAGGCATTGCCGCTTTCCTCATCGGCCTCGTTCCGCTGCTTGCAGGCGCGAGCTTCGGGCGCGTGCTTGCGGTGATGATCATCAGCACGGGGGCTGCTTATGGCGTGACCGTCATCGCGCGGCGGCAGCTTCAGGGGCAGACCGGCGATATAGCGGGCACCGCCCAGCAGCTCGTGGAACTCACCACCTATCTCGTCTTTGCCGCGCAGAGATAAGGTTTTGTTCGGAGATAAATAAATCCCTTTTCAGCCTCTTCCGCCGCAACAGCGTCTATCATAGGCGCCACGGCGCTTCGCCTGACCCTCCTGCCGTGACACTAGGCAATTGCAGCGGCCCATGCACTCCATGCGTAGTATTTGAGCAGCTATCACGACAAATTCCTGGACGTCGCGAGGGCGGCTAATCTGGCAAACCTTTTGCTCCTTAGCAAACGTCAGCCGCCTTTTTCGGCGCAGGCGGGACGGGGTCCAAGGGCGGGGCTCGTCTCTCGCGGGGTGCAATCGGCCCCTTTCGCTTGATGGATGGATCGCCGCTGATCCGTCGCCGGACGAAACGTCCGATGCCATGGCGCAAGCCCGTCGAATCATAGTCTTCGTTGTGATGCAGTGCCGGACTCGTTCCGGAAGCTTTTGGGACGCCTCAACAGCTCGCCCGAAGCCGTCTTGCGTCGCCTCTGACAGGTCCGCGTCGTCGGCTTCGATAGAAGGTTGACGGCCGCCGCATTGCGTAAGAAGCGGCGGGCAGCGATCGACCAGCCGATCCGGTTTCCATGATCAATACCCGTGACAATTCATATCAATCAAAGGAGTGCGAGCGATGCGCACACATAAAATAGAACAGCTGGTGATTGCCACCGTCGGTTTCTTCTGGTGCTTTCTAATGTGGTTCTCGACCGCGGCATTCAGTCCGAGCATTGCCGCCGCCTATCACCTGAACATCAAGGAATTAGGGCTCTTGGCGAGTTCCGCGATCTGGATGGCACCGATCGGCCGAATCATTGCCGGCTGGGCTTCCGATCGCTTCGGCGCGCCGCGCACATTCGCGCTGATCCTGGCCGGCTGCGGCCTCATGTCGATCGCCTCCGCCTATACGACGAGCTACGAGCTTTTGTTCATCGAACGAGTCATCGTCGCCATAGCTGGCGTCTCCTTCGTGGTCGGCATTCAACATGTCGCGCAATGGTTCGAGTCGAACGAGATCGGAACCGCGGAAGGCCTCTACGCCGGCACGGGCAATGTCGGCGCAGGGGTCGGTGCCTTGCTGTTGCCACGCATCTTCGGCACGTCTTATCAGTCGGCATTTCTATGGCTGGGCGTGATCGCGCTTTTCATCGCTGTCTGGTATCTGCTTCGCGGTCAAGCAGCCAAGACCGTCGAACGTCGTGATACGGCACGTGCGGCGAGCAGTCTTCGCGGCACTGTCTTTGTCTGGAGCCGCTATATCGCGATTGCGCTGATGCTGGCCTATGCCATGTCCTTCGGCCTCGAGATTGCGATGAATGCTTGGCTACCCGGCTATTTCTCGCGCGGCTTCAACGATGCCATCCTGGCGCTCGGCTTCACGAGCGTCGCGGGCGTACAGATTGCGGCAGGAACATTCGCGGCTGTGCAATCCTTCACGGCGTCGCTCTTCAGGCCCTTCGCGGGATTCATGTCCGATCTCTTTCAGCACAAGGGATGGACGCCTTTACCCTTCATTGCCAAGACATTGCCTTATGCGCCGCGCCTGCATTGGCTTGGCATCGCCTTGATCTTGATCACGCTCGCCATGGGGGCTTTAACCCTCGCGGGACTCACGGGCACGCTTCACATGTCGGTTTTGGTTCTCGTCGCGCTCGGGATTTTCATCTCCTTCGGCACGGGCGGCACATTTGCTTTGGTTCCGCTATTGTTTCCGGACCGTCCCGGCATAGCGGCGGGTTTCATCGGCGGCGTTTCGACCGCCGGCGGCATTGTCTATCCGCTGATCTTCGCCGGCAGCGCGAATATCCACATGGGCTATCTTTATGTCGCCCTCTACATGTTCGTGCCCTTCGTGCTCTTCTACCTTTGGGCGGCCCGCTACGAGCGCCACCCGGAAGAGCATGGCCTATTCGCGCCCAAGCTTGCCGGTGAAAGTGCCTGACGCGCAAGAGATCTATCATTCAACCCTCAACTCGAGTGGCGAACACTCAAATAGAATCGGTATCGCCACTCTTATGCATTGTTCTCGCATCAGATTGATCCCGCAGCCGGTCCCCACCTGCGGGTCTGATGCTCTAGCCAGGAGACATGACATGCAGCCCACTACCGCGCAGGTCCCGCATGAGCCATGGTATAAATATGGCGTCGCCTTCCTCTTTCTCGAAATGGTGATCGCGATCGCCGTCAGTGCCTATTCGCTCTACATGACCTTTCACGGTCTCGGCGGCTTTCCCGGAAAGCATTAAGTTGAAGAACAGGAACTGACGAGAAACTGATTAGGACTGCCACGACGATTTCATCGCGGCAGCCCTCTCATGTGCGGCACCCAAAAACAAAAGCGCTGGCTTCACCCATGCAGGCAATAGGCGAGGAGAGGCGCGGCCAGAACATTGAGCAGGCCGACAAGCACCATCACCAGGCCGGCGATCGAGCCTTCCTCGACACCGATCTCATAGGCCTTGGCGGTGCCCGCCCCATGCGCGCCCATCCCTAAAAGCGCGCCGCGCGCCAGGCTCGAGCGGATCGGCAGCCGCGCCAGCATGATCTCGCCCACAGCGGCACCGAAGACGCCGGTCAAAACGACGAAGACAGCTGTGAGATCCGGGACCCCGCCAATGTCGCCCGAAACCGACATGGCGAAAGGCGTGCTCATCGAACGCGGCAGCAGGCTCAGCAGCAATGTTCCCTGCAATCCGAGAACACGCGCGAAAAGCCACGCGGTGAGCATGGCCGTCGCGCTACCCACCAACACGCCGATGAGCAATACCGGCCAGTACCGGCTGATCAACTGGCGCTGCTGATAGATCGGAATGGCGAAGGCCACAGTCGCTGGGCCGAGCAGGCCGATGAGCCAATGCGTGCTGCGGATATAGTCCGGGTAGCTGGCGTGCAGAGCCAGAACCATCAAGATCAGCACGGCCGGCGTCACCAGAAGCGGTGTCGCCCACCAGCGCGGCCAGCGCCGATAAAGCGCCTTGGCGGCGAGATAGAAGCCGATCGTTGCCGCCGACCAGAAGACGGCCTGCGCCGCTGCCTCAATCCATATGTGTCCGGCCCCGAACATGACTAAAACTCCAACGATAGCAGAGATCGACCGTGAAGGCCGTGACGATCATGACCGTGAGCGTACCGAGGCAAATGACCGCCAGAATCTTCAGCCCGAGAAGACCGAAAAGCTCATGATGGCCGAGCACCGCCAGAACCGCCGGCACGAAGAACAGCAGCATGTCGCCGAGAAACCATTCCGCGCCCCGGCGCATGCTGAAGAGGCTGATGCGATGGTTCGCGAGCAGAGCCAGCACCATGAGCATCCCGATAATGCCACCGGGGATGGGCAGATGTGCAGCTTCGGCAATGCCCTCGCCCACCAGCCAAAAGCCGGCAACGACGCCGATTTGCAGCAACCGGCTGTGATGGACCATGTGGCGAATGCGGATTGCGATAGCGTGCTTGCTCATGAACCTCTCTCCGCCAAGAAAGATAAATCGCAGTGCAGCATGCTCCAAATGAATTGATCGAATGCTCACTAGTCTGATATGGAATAGTCGTGCAGATCAGAACACTCCGCGTTTTTGTCGAAGTTGTCCGTCAAGGT
>DAIESR010000016.1 GCA_027346205.1 Beijerinckiaceae bacterium | reverse complement strand
AGCGCGTCCTCGGCCATGAGCGCAAAGGCGACATCATCGTGACGCCGGAAAAATCGGCGGAGATGTCACGTCCAAACCTCACCCCGACACAGCGCACGAAACTGATGCAGGCTACGGCCAAGGGCAAGGCAGACAAATCCGTCGACGACGCCGAAGCGCGCGATGCGGCGGCGGCCAAGAACGTGCCGACAGCGAGCGATGATTCGGCCGGCATCGCCACGGGCGACGTGAAGCCTGCCGCCTCCTTCCCACAAGGCCAGGGGAAAACCGTCGAGGTTACGGGCCCGGATGGGACGAAGCGGACCGTGCGGATAGTCGGGCCTCGCTATTAAGGCGGCCGATGAGGGGCAAAAGCGCCGCAAGCTCGGGCCCTGCCTCCCGCCCCGTCAAAGCCAGCCTCAGCGGATGAAACAGAACTTTGCCTTTGCGGCCAGTGCGCGCTTTGAGCGCCTCCGTCCATCGAGCCCATGTGCCTGCATCCCACGGTTCTTGCGGCAAAAGCGCCCGAGCCTGCTCTAGAAACTCTGGATCTTCAACGATCGACACGATCTCGCCTTCAACGACCCGCCACCAATCGACCACATCGAGAAAGACCGAGAGATTACCGCGCACAGCGAGCCAAAAGGCCTCGGCCTTATAGCCGGAAATATCATGCATGGAGAGCCGGTCGCGTACCGCCTCATAAGGCATTTGATGCAGCGTGCGCGCGGACAGACCAGCGAGTTCATCAGGATCAAAACGCGCCTGATTGCGCGAGACATGCGAAAGATCGAGCGCCTCCGCCAGCGCATCGAGCGACGCCACGGGGTGCACCGAATCGGAGGTGCCTGTCAAAATCGCGAAGGCCGCGAGCGCCAGCGATTCGATGCCACTGTCGCGCAAGGCCGCGATGGATAATGCGCCGCTGCGCTTGGAAAGACCCTCGCCAGAGGCCGATACCAATAAATTGTGATGTCCGAAGCCAGGAATGGCCTCCGGCCCCGCCAAAGCCTCGAAAAGCTGGATCTGGACCGCCGTATTGGTGACATGATCCTCGCCACGGATGACATGGCTGCTCTTGAATTCGATGTCGTCGACGACAGATGGCAGAGTATAGAGATATGTGCTGTCTTCCCGCAGCAGGATCGGATCGGACAGGGAGGCGCAGTCGATATGGCTCTCGCCGCGCACGAGATCATTCCACCGCACGATCTGATGGTCGAGCTTGAAACGCCAATGCGGCCGCCGCCCTTCGGCTTCGAGCCGCGCCCGCTCCTCGGCGGTGAGGGCGAGAGCCGCGCGGTCGTAAATCGGTGGTTGCCCACGCGCCTGCTGGCGCTTGCGGCGGCGATCCAGCTCTTCCGCCGTCTCATAGCAGGGATAAAGCCGCCCGGCGGCGCGCAATTTTTCCGTTGCCGCGTGATAAAAGGGAACCCTTTGCGACTGGCGGAAGATCAGATCGGGGTGAATTCCGAGCCAAGCGAGATCGACTTCGATCGCCTGGGCATATTCTTCCTTGGATCTTTCCACATCAGTGTCATCGAACCGAAGAATGAATTGTCCATGGTGCTTCCGGGCAAAAAGGAAGTTCATGAGGGCGGTTCGGGCATTGCCGATATGAATGCGGCCGGTCGGCGAAGGCGCGAAACGGACGATGGGAGGCGACATGATTTTCCTCGGATCGGACAGACGAGCCGGACCTTCCGGCTGCGTCGCGGCCAAAGACAGCGTGGCGTTCTGAAAAGCATGACCGTCAAAACCAAGCTTCACAGACCGATCACCCCAGCCACACCGCGCTCGACCCCGGGGGCACCTGCGCCGAGAGATGCGGCAAGACTTTCTGTGTGCTGGGCACATCGGACTTGTACCCGATCAGGAACGCAATTCAACATGCGGCCGATCGGCCCGGACAGTATGAGCGCTTGACCGCGGAACGGATTTCGATTGTGACCAACCTCGATCGGCGGTTTTTCAACCATCTCGGCGACAATTCCGACGCGACTTTCGCTTTGGCGGACTCATATGATGCTAGGGGCTGACACTATGATCATTGCTTATGGGACGGGCCTTTTTTGCCTCGTTCTGCTGGCGCTCAATTTCATCAGCGTCGGCATAGCAATCAAGCGGGCCAAGCCACGCTGCACTCCGCTTCCGCCACCTGAAAACGCGCCTGCGGTCAGCCTGGTGCGGCCGGTCTGCGGCATCGACAATTTCTGTGAAGAGACCCTCGGCTCGAGTTTCGGGCTTGATTATCCCGCCTATGAAGTGACCTTCTGCGTCGCCCGCGCCAATGATCCCGTCGTCCCGGTCGTGCAGAATCTAATCGCCGCCAACCCACAGGTGCCCGCGCAGCTCATCATCGGCGACGAAAAGGTGAGCGCCAATCCCAAGCTCAATAATTGTGTGCGCGGCTGGGACGCCGCACGCCACGAGTGGATCATCCTGGCCGATTCCAATGTTCTGATACCGCAGGACTATATTCAGCGCCTGCAGGCGAGCTGGGGGCCAAAAACGGGCCTCGTCTGCTCCATGCCGCAAGGCTCGCATCCGCAGAATCTATGGGCGGAATTGGAAATCGCGATCCTCAATACCTATCAGGCACGCTGGCAATATTCGGCCGATGGCGTCGGCACGGGTTTCGCCCAGGGCAAGAACATGCTGTGGCGGCGCGACATTCTCGAAGCCGCCGGCGGCATTCGCGCCCTCGCCGCCGAAATTGCCGAGGACGCCGCTTCGACCAAGCTCGTGCGCCGCGCCGGCCTCAAGATCCATCTCGTCGACAGCCCTTTCGAGCAGCCGCTCGGCAAGCGCTCACTGCGCGATGTTTGGCTCCGGCA
>DAIESR010000006.1 GCA_027346205.1 Beijerinckiaceae bacterium | reverse complement strand
CGAGCGCGTGGCGTAAACGGGCGGGCAGGCTATCGTTCCCCACCTTCAATCCAAGAGACCCGAACCATGAACTACGCCTTCCCGCCCGCCCCCGTCGTCACCCTGGACGCCATGTCGAGCAACCCGTTCCCGGTACGCCGCATTTTCTGCGTCGGGCAGAACTATCCAGATCACGTACGGGAAATGGGCGCCGACCCCGGGCGTGATGAGCCCTTCTTCTTCATGAAGCCGGCCGATGCCATTCTGCAGAATGGCGAGACAATGCCCTATCCGCCGGGCACGAACGATCTTCAGCCGGAGGTCGAGCTTGTCGTCGCGATGAATATCGGCGGCAAGAATATCGCGCCGGAAAAGGTCAATGACATGATCTTCGGCTATGCGGTCGGGCTCGACATGACCCGCCGCGATCTGCAGAAGAGCTTCAAGGAAAAAGGCCAGCCCTGGGAGATGAGCAAGTCGTTCGACTTTTCGGCCCCCTGCTCCTCGATCACACCGGAGATGTACACGGGCGTCGTTGCCAAGGGGCCGATCCAATTGAAGGTGAACGGGCAGCTGCGTCAGAGCGCCGATCTCGGCGACATGATCTGGGGCGTGCCCGAACTGATCAGCAAGCTGTCTCATCTCGTCGAGATCGTGCCCGGCGATCTGATCTTCACTGGCACGCCGGCCGGCGTCGGCCCCGTCGTCAAGGGCGACAAGATCGAGGCAACCATCGCCGGCCTCGAACCGCTGATCATTGAGATCGGCTGACACCAACGTCGGATACGGGTCACTCCAGCTTCCTCGCGCCCTCCTCCGGCTCCGTCCAGCTGATCCGCGTCAGATCGGCAATGGTGCGGCCCTCTTTGTCTATACCGACTGCATCGGCATAGCGGCGGCCGAATAGAATATCCGCTGGGCCATAATCCTTGATGTCATAGACCCGCGCCGCCAGAGCCGGGTCGCGCGCTTCGATCGACACGAAAATACGCGCGATCGTCTCGCGAAGCTTCGCATCGTCGCATCCATGAAACGGGCTTCTCTCGTCGATCTCATGCATCAAAGTCCAGGTGAGGCCAAAAAGCAGGATACGCGGGCGCGCAAGGTGAAGATCGACGATGCGGCGGAAGAATTGGCCTTCCAGCGTCCATTCGTTGACGAGCACGCTGAGCCGCGCCACCGCATTTGTCAGGGCATGCGCGCGGCCATTGCCGATCCTTGTAATCAAAGTCGGCCGGCCGTTGAAGCGGCTGATCAGCGGATGCTCGGCATAAAGAATCCGCGCCTTCGGGCGCGAGAAGCGCACGAAGACGAGACCCGTCATGATGGCCATAAAGGCCATGCCGCAAATGATCTCGAACGAAGCGACAATATGGCCGTAAAGAGTCGCCGGCACCATGACGCCATAGCCGACCGTCGCGAGAGTCTCCAAGCTGAAGAAAAAGCTGTCGCTCAGCACCCCAGGGCGGGCATTGGCGATCGAGCCCGGCTGCGCCAGATAGGCCAGAGCGAAGACAAAGTTGAGCGCGAGCTCGGCGCCCACCAAAAGGCAGATGAACCTCGGCCAGCTGAGCGTCAACGCCAGATGATAGGGATCGCGCCAATCATATTTGCGGGCGCCGCGAGGCGTGAGTTCGAAGGCGCCGTTGTGGATGGGCATGCCCTCGGCCTTACCGCTCGGTTCCTCTTCAGGCATTGCTCCCAACCGATCACGTCACGCGCGAGACATGCCACGCTGACATCAGCTTATCCCGCGATTTTCGAGAAATCCGCAACCTTGTGAACCGCTGCGCGCAGGCCGCTGAGCAGGCGCAGCCGATTGAGCCGCAGGGCCTTGTCCTCGCTGTTCACCGTCACCTTTTCGAAAAAGGCATCGACCGGCGCGCGCAAATGCGAGAGCGCCTGCATGGCCGCCTCGAAATCTTCTTCGGCGACCGCATGGATGGCCGCTGTGGCAGCAGCCAGGAGCGCGGCCGCCAGATCTCTCTCCTCTTCGGCGACGAAATATGCGGGCTCGAAAGCATCCAGATAGGATTTGGCCTCTTCCGCGCCCGCTTTCTTTTCCTCGGCGCGCAGAATATTGGCGGCGCGCCGATAGCCGGCGAGCAGATTGCGCCCATCGTCCATGTCGAGAAAACGGCCGAGGGCTTCGACCCGCCGGACGATGAGAAACAGATCGTCCTGCCCGTCGAGACTGAAGACGGCATCGATAAGATCATGGCGCGAGCCCTGGTCGCGCAGATGGACTTTCAGCCGGTCGGCGAAAAAGCCCATGATCTGACTGAGAAGGTCGGTTCGCGCCGCCGCAAAGCGCTCGCACGCGAGATCGAGAGCCTCCCCCGAGACATTTGCAACATCGTCGCTCCTCTCGCCATCATAAACGAGCTGAAGATCGCGCAGCTCCTGATAGGGCGTCAAAATCGCGAAGAGATCGTCGAAGGCCGGCAAATCCGCCTCCGAAGGCTCGCCTTCGCCTGAAAAACGAACCGCGAGATAGCGTCGCGCCGCAGCCAGAGCCGTTACTTCCGGCTCGCGGGTGAATTCCCAGGCCCAGGGTCCGCCGGCAATGAGACGGTCGAGATCCTCTTCGTCCGAATCCTCATCGTCGAGCATGGCTTTCAGGCGACGCGCAGGGATAGTCTCGCTCATCCGCGCATAGCCTGCAAAGGCCTCGGCCGACACTTGCGGAATATGCAGCCGCAGCTCGTTTTCGAGGATCAGCCGGATGATGCCGAGCGCGGCACGGCGCAGCGCGAATGGATCCTTGCTGCCGGTCGGCTTTTCATCGATTGCGAAAAAGCCGGTGAGCGTATCGAATTTATCGGCAAGCGCGACGGCAATGGCAACAGGATCGGTCGGGATGCGATCGTTCGGCCCCTGCGGCTTGTAATGATCCTCGATCGCTTGCGCGATCACCTCGGGCTCGCCCTGGGCCAGCGCATAATATTTGCCCATGAGGCCTTGCAGCTCAGGAAACTCGCCGACCATTTCAGACGTGAGATCCGCCTTGGCGAGTTTCGCCGCGCGTTCCGCCGCCGCGACATCAGCACCGATCAGCGGGGCGATCTTGCCTGCCAGCAGGACCAGGCGCTTGACCCTTTCGCCCTGCGAGCCGAGTTTCTCATGGAAAATAATGTCGTCGAGCTTCGCCAGCCGATCTTCGAGCTTCACTTGAAGATCGGTGTCATAAAAGAATTTCGCGTCGGAAAGGCGCGCACGGACGACGCGCCCATTGCCGGCAGCGATCGCCTGGCCGCCGTCGGACGCGACAATATTGGCGGTCAGAATGAATTTATTGGCGAGGCCGCCGGTTTCCGGATCGCGCAGCACGAAACATTTCTGATTGGCGCGGATCGTCGCGCGGATCACTTCCGGCGGAATGGCGAGAAACGCGGCGTCGAATTCGCCCATCAAGACAACGGGCCACTCGACGAGGCCAGCGACCTCTTCGAGGAGGGCCATATCCACGACGAGTTCCAATCCTTGCGCATAGGCGAGGCTCTGCGCATCAAAGAGGATGATATCGCGCCGCCGCGCCGGATCGAGAACCACCTTGGCCTTTTCGAGCGCGCTCACATAATCGTCGAAGCGACGCACGCTGAACTCGCCCGGCGCCATGAATCTGTGCCCATAGGTGCGATTGCCCGCCGCGATCCCGTCGAGCGAGAAGCCGACGATCTCCGTCTCCTCCGTCTCCGGCCCGAAGGTCGCGACAATGCTGTGCAGCGGCCGTACCCAGCGCAGTGCCTCGGAAGCGGCGGAAGCAGCGCCCCAGCGCATGCTCTTCGGCCAGGGAAAGCTCTTCAAAAGTCCGGGCAGGATCTCGGCCAGGAGTTCTGCCGTGCCACGGCCCGGCTTCTCGATCACCGCCACATAGAACTCGCCCTTTTTCGGCTCGACCTCGATCCGTGCTTCCGACAGTGAGGCAAGCCCGGCGCTCTTCAAGAAGCCTTGCACGGCAGCCTCCGGCGCGCCGACGCGCGGGCCCTTCTTGACCTCGCGGCGATCCTGCTGGCGCTCCGGCAAGCCGGCTATGTGCAAAGCGAGGCGGCGAGGCGTCGCAAAACTCACCGCACCTTCGAAAGAAAGGCCCTGCTCGGTGAGCGCGCCGGTGACGAGGCGCTTCAGATCGTCAGCGGCCTGTGTCTGCATGCGCGCGGGAATTTCTTCGGAGAAAAGTTCGAGGAGGAAATCGGACATGATCCAAGCTTCGGCACAGGAACGAAGCGCTTCGAGAACGGCTCCGCGAGGCGCCCTCGATAAACGCAGTGAGTTCGCAAAGAAATGGCTGGGACGTCTCACCCCGCCCCGCCGGCCTCCGTTTTCAGCCAGGCCTTGCCGCAGGATTTCGCAAGCTCGCGGACCCGCAGAATATAGCTCTGCCGCTCCGTCACCGAGATGACGCCGCGCGCATCGAGCAGATTGAAGATATGCGAGGCCTTGATGCATTGGTCATAGGCCGGCAGAACCATGCGGTGACGCTCGCCACCCGCGCCAAGCCCGAGAAGCGCCTTGCACTCCAGCTCGGCATCCTTGAAATGCTGGAACAAGGTCTCGACATTGGCGGCCTCGAAATTATGCCGCGAATATTCCTGTTCCGCCTGCTTGAAGACATCGCCATAGGAGATTTTCTCGGCACCCTCGCGGCCGTTGAAATTGAGGTCGTACACATTCTCGACGCCCTGCACATACATGGCGAGCCGTTCGAGACCATAGGTCAATTCGCCGGCGACCGGCGCGCATTCAATGCCCGCAACCTGCTGAAAATAGGTGAATTGCGAGACTTCCATCCCGTCGCACCAGCATTCCCAGCCCAACCCCCAGGCGCCGAGCGTCGGGCTTTCCCAATCGTCCTCGACGAAACGGATGTCGTGGAGATGCGTGTCGACGCCGATCGCAGCCAGCGAGCCGAGATAAAGATCCTGCAAATTCTCCGGCGACGGCTTCAGGACCACCTGAAACTGATAATAATGCTGGAGCCGGTTGGGGTTCTCGCCATAGCGGCCGTCCTTCGGCCGACGCGAGGGCTGCACATAGGCCGCGCGCCACGGCTTCGGCCCCAAGGCCCGCAATATGGTCGCCGGGTGAAACGTGGCCGCCCCCACCTCCATGTCATAGGGCTGCAAGATCACGCAGCCGGCTTCGGCCCAAAATCTCTGCAACGCGAGAATAAGGCCCTGGAAGGAGCGGCGCGGATCGAAGGCAGCGAAAGATGAATTTTGCACGGCGTCGGCAGTTATCGTCATGCGCCATTGCCTAACCGAGATCGCCGCGAAGCGGAAGCCGGAAAGCGCAGAAGCAAAACGCCCCCTTCCGCTCACCATGCGATCAATGCCTCGCCCCGATGCACGGCTTCCGCCTCCGGCGTGAAGGCCTGCCCCGCATGCAGCACGAAGGGCGGCGCGATCGCAAGCGGCGCACGGCTGCCCTTTCTGGCACGCAGAAGAATCCGGACTGCCGGCTTCTCGGCCTGCGGATGAACAGGCAACAGTGTGATCTCCCCGGCACGGGGCACGACAGCTGCGAGCATCTCCGGCAAGGCGTCCACCCTGTGGATCATGATGAAAGATCCACCCTCGGCCAGCAGGGCGAGGCAGGCCGCGATCCAGGTTTCGAGCGTGCCGCCCGCCGGCATGACATGCGCGGTCCTTTTGCCGGCCTCGGGCGAGATGCGCACCCGCCCCGGCTCGAAAAAGGGCGGATTGGTGATGACCAGATCGGCGCGCGCATCGACGAAGCCGGCCGCGCGTCGGCTCTTGGGATCGAGCACATCGGCCTCATAAACCACGCCGCGCTCGCCAAGGCCATTGGCATCGAGATTTTGCCGTGCCAGAGCCGCGAGCATGGGAGCATTCTCGACGAGCCCGATGCGCAAGCCCGGCCGCAATGCCGCGAGAGTCAGGCCGGCAGTGCCGACGCCCGCGCCCACATCAAGCGCTAGGCCGGAGATTTGAGCCGGGGCCGCAGCCGCGAGAAGGATCGCATCGCTGCCGGCCCGATGGCCCTTCTTCGGCTGATGCAGGACCAGGCGGCCTCCGAGCACGGCATCTCGTGTGACGGCTTCGCGCTGGATCGCGCCTTCAGCCATGCGGCAGCTCTCCGGCGAGACCCGCCTCTGTCAGCTCGTCACGCGCCGCGGCGACATCATCATTGTGCACGAGCACGCGGCGCGGCAGAAAGCCGAGGGAGCCTTCGACGGCGCTCGTGAATTGATCGGCGACCAAAACGTCGATCCCGATTTCGGCGAGAATGGCTTCGACCGCCGAAATCAAGACGATGTCATTGGTTCGCAAGAGTTCGATCATGCATCATCCTAACGTGCCGGGGAGAAAACCGCATCACCTCGATCAGGCATGCGGGCGTCCGTCGCCCATGCCGCGTCAACCGGCAAAGCATGGGGCAAAATGTCCTGCCGCGCCAAGGGTTTCTGAACCTTGGTTGCAGGCGGCGCCCGGCCAGCCTAATTTGCGCGGAAAAGGGCTCTCATGGCATTTAAGCTCATGCGAGCCCTTTCACCTGTCCTGGGGCCGGTCATCGTGGCCGGAAACGGGTTTTGGTAAAACGCGTTTTCTCGCGAAGGATCAATGCGCCAACCGGAGAGCAAAAGCTTGGGCGTCGTCATCCCCCTCGAAGAAGTCACGCCTGAACGCCGCATCGAAGCGCTCACCGCTCTCGTCGCCGCCGACATGGATCGTGTGAATCAAACGATCTTGGCCCGCGCAGCCTCGCATGTGTCGATGATCCCGGATATCGCCCATCATCTCATCGCCTCGGGCGGCAAGAGGCTACGGCCGATGCTCGCCCTGGCGACGGCGGGCCTTTGCGCCTATCCCGGCGCCGGCCATATCAAGCTCGCGGCAGCGGTCGAATTCATGCACACGGCCACCCTGATGCACGATGATGTGGTCGATGAAAGCGACATGCGGCGCGGCAGGCTCGCGGCCCGCAAGCTCTGGGGCAATGAGGCGAGCGTTCTCGTCGGCGATTTCCTGCTCGGCCAAGCCTTCAAGATGATGGTCGAGGTCGGCTCGCTCGCCTGCCTCGAAGTTCTGTCTTCCGCCGCCGTGGTGATCGCCGAAGGCGAGGTGATGCAGCTCTCCGCCGCCAAGGACATGCAGACGAGCGAGGATGATTATCTCGCCGTCATCCGCGCCAAGACGGCCGCGCTGTTCGGCGCCGCCTGCGAAGTTGGGCCGATCCTCGGGCAAAAGCCGAAAGCGGAGATCGCCGCCTGCCGTGGCTATGGCATCAATCTCGGCATCGCCTTTCAGCTCATCGACGACGCGCTCGATTATGGCGGCACCGCGGCCAAGCTCGGCAAGAATGTCGGCGACGATTTCCGCGAGGGCAAGATCACGCTGCCCGTCGTTTTGTCGTTCCGGCGCGGCTCGGAGAAGGAGCGCGCCTTCTGGTGCCGCACGCTCGAGCGCGGCGAAATGGAAGACGGCGATCTCGAAACGGCGATCGCGGCCATGCATGCCCATCGCGCGCTCGAAGATACAGTGGAGCGCGCCCGCCATTATGGCGCCATGGCGCGCGATGCGCTGGAACTCTTTCCAGCTTCAGAATGGAAAGCGGCGCTGATCGACGTCGTCGATTTCTGCATCGAGCGGGTGCATTAGAGCATCATCCCGAAAAGTTGCAGACTTTTCGGATCAGATGATGCGGCAATCAAAAATGTTGAGCGTCGGCGGCATAGATACCCTTGCCAAATATACGCCAGAGACGTATATCCGACAGCCGTGAGATATGTGTTCGATCCCGCCAAGGAAGCGGTCAATCAAGCGAAACACGGCGTTTCTCTTGCATTGGCCGAGGTTCTGTTCGCCGGGTCGCACCTGTCGATAGCTGACGATCGTTTTGACTATGGCGAGGCTCGCCAAGTGGCTTTCGGCTTCATTCATGATCGTCTTTTTGTGTGCGTCTATACCGACCGGGAATCGGAACGACGGGTGATCTCGCTCCGTAAGGCGAACCAACGAGAAGTGAATCGCTATGGCGAAAAGTTTGAGTGAGGCGGCGCGCAGAGCGCTGGCTGCAACGGACTGGAGCAAGGTGGACGCGATGACGGACGCGGACATCGCCCGGCAGATCGCGTCCAATCCTGACGCCGCGCCCGACATGGCCCCTGAAATCGATGTGCGCGCCATCCGGCGCGCAGCCGGCATGACGCAGGCCGAGTTCGCCGCTGTCTATGACTTCAGCATCAGAACCGTGCAGGAATGGGAGCGGGGCGCCAAAAAGCCGAGCGGTCCCGCGCGGACTCTGTTGCGCGCCATCAAGGCTGACCCCGAGGGCCTGCGAAAAGCCCTTGCCCGCGCATAGAGGCTCGACAATACGTCGCCGCGCGCCCCCCATTATGACGCCATGGCGTCATAATGGCGGGCGCGCAATGCGCCGCATCAGGGAGAGATCATTATCATTGGCCGGCTTCTTTGGCCGATAGGCGCCGGAACGAGCCACGCCGAGCAGCGCGCATTGCCGACGGCGCCGGTAATCGGGAAATCGCGCAAAACAGGTCGAGCCCGAACCAATCATGGTCGCACGCATTGATTTCGGGCGCATTCAGCCCGTCAGTTCATCGACGCTGGATGACGAGCTACGAGGACGCCGCAGCCTCAGCTTGAATCACGGTGTTTCAGGCTCGCGATCATCGATCATGGCCGCAACGGCGTTCAAGCAATCCCACGGCGGCGTCCGCTGAGAGATCCTGCAGGTCCCAAAGCTCTTTGGAAAGGTGGCCGGCGGCAAATGGTGTCTCGAGGAGGCCACTCCAAACCATTTGCACGCCGGCCGACCCTACGGACCCAGGAGATGCGGCGGACCTGAGCACTCCGCAGGGTATTGTGAAATCATCGAGGGCTGCGATGGCAGCCCATATCCGAAGCGGGAGGCCAAGCAGCCTTACTCCGGTCTTCTTAAAACGATCTATGCCGCGAGATCGCCTTGAGCCGTCACTACGGCGCCGCGCGTTCTGAGCCCCATCGGCCCATCGCAAACCGGCGGGCCACCCCGACCCGGGCCTTATCGGGGCCGACGTTAGCGCGACCGCACGAAAAAGCAAACTGCTTATTGCGACAAGATTCTCCGACGTTTCATTTACCTGAATCAGCAGGGTTAACGCAATATCGCTATCGAGACATATGGGGTTTGCCCCACGCCGTGCCCTTTCAAGCAGCATCCGCGGAGACGCGGTTACGGCCATCGCTCTTCGACCGGTAAAGTGCCCGGTCGGCGCGCCGGAAAAGCTCTTCGGGCGCGCTGTCGCTGCCGCGTTCGGCCAGCCCGATCGATACGGTCACATCGATCGCGCACCCGTCGTCGATCGGAAAGCGGTTTTTCTGGATCTCGCCACGTACGCGTTCGGCGACTTTGGCCGCTATCTCCAGCCGCGTGTCTGGCATGACGACCACGAATTCCTCGCCCCCGAGCCGGCACACCAAATCCGAGGTGCGGAGGACTTTACGAATCCGATCGGCAAAACTCTTGAGAACCTTGTCGCCGGCACCATGCCCGTAAGTGTCGTTGACGCCTTTGAAATGATCGATGTCGAGGATCATCAAAGCGAGCGCCTTGCCGCGATCGGCGGCTTCGGCCACGAGCGCGGAGAGATGGATCTCGAAATAGCGGCGATTATGGACCCTGGTCAGCGGATCGACGACGGCGAGTTCGATCGAGGCCTGCACATTGTCGCGCAACGCATCCGCATAGCGCTTACGGCGCATTTGCGTCCGGACGCGCGCCATCAGCTCATTGGCGTCGATCGGCCGCAAAAGGAAATCATTGATCCCAAGGTCGAGCGCCCGCAGGACGCGCGGCCGATCCTCCAAATCGGCGAGGCAGAGAATGGGCAATTGCCTCGTAGGTTCGAGCGAGCGGATCTGGCTACACAGCCGCAAGGCGTCGAAGTCGGCGAGGCCTAAGCTCACGATGAAGAGATCGTAATTACCGGCAAGGCTTTTGACGAGCGCCTCCTGCGGGTCCTTCTCGATATCGACGATATTCTTGCCGCGCATGGCGGAGATGATCTGATCGGTGGAAGATACCCGGTCATCGACGAGAAGAATATGGCCGCCGATGCACTTCTCGGCCAGCGCCTGAGCCAGAGGATCGGGCATTCCGAGACTGACCGAAGTCGCCGCGCGCGCCCGCAATTCGTCGAGTACCATTTTGAGTCGCGCAAGGGAGCGCACGCGAGCGATCAACGTCATCTCGTCGATCGGCTTTGTCAAAAAGTCGTCGGCTCCGGCCTCGAGCCCTTTCAGCCGGTCCGCCGGCTGGTCGAGCGCCGTGACCATGATCACCGGAATATGCGCCGTCGAGGGATTACGCTTAAGCCGACGACACACGTCGAAGCCATCCATGCCAGGCATCATGACGTCGAGCAGCACGACATCGCAGGCGTGCGCCGCGCAAATGGCCAGGGCTTCTGGACCATTGGTCGCCGTCATCACGTCGAAATATTCCACCGTGAGCCGCGCTTCGAGCAGCTTCAGGTTGGGAAGGGCGTCGTCGACGACCAAAATACGCGCGGTCATATCCTACACTTCCTCAAACACTTGATCGATTAATATCATGCATCTGCGATGTAATTGCGGACCGTTTCGAGAAATTTGACGACAGAGATCGGCTTTGAAAGATAGGCCTCGCAGCCTCCCTGCCGGATCTTTTCCTCGTCGCCCTTCATCGCGAAAGCGGTAATGGCGATGACCGGGATGTGACGCAAATCCTCGTCATCCTTGATCCATTGGGTCACTTGGAGGCCGGACACTTCCGGCAACTGGATATCCATCAAAATCAGATTGGGGCGATGTGTGCGCGCGAGTTCGACGGCCTCGACGCCGCTGCGCGTCTGCACCGTCTGATAGCCATGCGCCTCCAGCAGATCGTTGAAGAGCTTCATGTTCAGCTCATTGTCCTCGACGATCAAAACGCTTTTTTGCATGATAGGTGCCCATTCCGCCCAGGAGGCGGCGGACCACCCGCAGCCGGTCAGTCCGA
>DAIESR010000002.1 GCA_027346205.1 Beijerinckiaceae bacterium | reverse complement strand
CCGCGCAAAAGATCGACCGGCAGAAAATCGGCGAGAAGCGAGCGATTCAATATGTCTATGCCGTGGGTACGCAACGAAATATCCGGCCGGCGCGCATTGGCATAGGCGGTAAGTGTCGAAGGCGCTCCAATGTCCTCGCCGTGTGCCTGCGCGGTCTCCACGCAATCGACCAGCGTTGCCGTATCGCGCAAGCTCAAATTGAGGCCCTGCGCGGCGAGTGGCGGAAAGGCATGAGCGGCTTCCCCGAGCAGAGCGATGCGGCGGCCGATGAGGCGGGAAACCCGCAGCCCCATCATTGGGTACGTACCACATGGGCCGTCGAGCTGCATGTCGCCGAAAATGCTCTGAACTTGATGCTCGAGCTCCGAAGCAAGCGAAGCATCGGCGAGCCCGCGCCGCCGCTTGGCTTCCGCTTCCGGCATCAGCCAAACAAGACTCGATCGATGTGGCGCATTCTCTCCCGGCGGCAAGGGCACCAGCGTGCAGGGACCATTGCGGGTGTGGAATTCGACCGATGTGTTGCGATGTGGCTTTTCATGCGATGTGAGGACCGTCAACGCCACCTGCGGATAGGTCCAGCGTCTCGCGCCGATGCGGGCTTTGGTGCGCACCGTGGATCTCTGGCCATCGGCGGCGACGATCAGCTTTGCGTCTATGCTGCGGCCGGACTCGAAGATCGCGCGGAGATGATCGCTGCCTTCGGTGATATCGACGAGCCGCTCGTTTTCGAGTGCGAGAGACGGGATCTCCTGTGCAATCGCAGCGAGTCGTTCGACGAGAATGTCATTCTCGATGTTCTCGCCGAAGGCGGGCAGGTCGATTTCGCGCGCGGAAAATTCGATCGGCGGGATCGGCACGCGCGAGCCTGTCGCATCGACCATGCGGATCGTCTCGATTTTCGCCGCCGAATCTGCAAGCCGCGGCCAGATGCCGAGCGCATCGTAAAAGCGCAGCGAAGCTTCGAAGAGCGCAACCGTGCGGCCGCCGCCGCGCTGCTCCAATGCCCCCGCCGCGACGACTGAGAAGCCTGCTTTGGCGAGCGCGATGGCGGCAGAGAGGCCAGCTGCGCCGGCCCCTATCACGAGAATGTCAGTTCCAGACTCGGCCGCTCGCACGTGGTTTCTGATCTCAGCGCTTGTCGATTGTCACATAATCGCGGCATGGCGCGCCGATGTAAAGCTGGCGTGGACGGCCGATCTTCTGGCCCGGATCCTCGATCATTTCCTTCCATTGCGCGATCCAGCCGGCGGTGCGCGCCACGGCGAAGAGCACTGTGAACATGGAGGTCGGAAATCCCATCGCCTTCAAGGTGATGCCGGAATAGAAATCAATGTTTGGATAGAGTTTTTTCTCGATGAAATATTCGTCGCTCAATGCGATCTTTTCGAGCTCCATCGCGACTTCGAGCAGTGGATCATCAGTATGGCCGATTTCTTGTAGCACTTCATGGCAGGTCTTCTGCATGATCTTCGCGCGCGGATCATAATTCTTATAAACGCGATGGCCGAAGCCCATCAGGCGGAAGGAGTCGTTCTTGTCTTTGGCGCGGGCAACGAATTTCGGAATGTTTTCGACCGTTCCGATCTCTTCGAGCATTTTGAGCGCCGCTTCATTGGCGCCGCCATGCGCCGGACCCCAGAGGCATGCGACACCCGCGGCGATACAGGCGAAAGGATTGGCGCCTGAAGATCCGGCGAGCCGCACCGTCGAGGTCGAGGCGTTCTGCTCGTGATCGGCATGCAGGATAAAGATCTTGTCGAGGGCGCGCGAGAGAATCGGATTGACCTTATATTCCTCGCAAGGCACAGCATAGCACATGCGTAGGAAGTTCGACGCATAGTCGAGATCATTGTTCGGATATATGAAGGGCTGGCCGATCGTGTATTTATAGGCCATTGCCGCGAGCGTTGGAATCTTCGCGATGAGCCGCATGGAGGCGACCATGCGCTGCTTCGGGTCCGAAATATCGGTCGAGTCGTGATAGAATGCCGAGAGCGCGCCGACGCTTGCGACCATCACTGCCATTGGATGGGCGTCGCGGCGGAAGCCCTGGAAGAAACGCGCCATCTGCTCATGCACCATCGTGTGGCGCCGGATGCGATAGTCGAAATCATTGCGTTGCGTGGTGGTCGGCAAAGCGCCGTAGAGCAGAAGGTAGCAGGTTTCCACGAAGTCGCCCTGCTCGGCGACCTGTTCGATCGGATAGCCGCGATAGAGCAACGTGCCTGAGTCACCATCGATATAGGTGATCGCGGATTCGCAGCTTGCTGTCGAGGTGAAGCCAGGGTCATAAGTGAAGAGCCCGGTCTGCCCGTAGAGCTTGCTGATATCGACGACCGACGGGCCGATCGTGCCAGGCTTGATCGGCAGGGCGAAGCCATTTTCGCCAAGCGTGAGAGAAGCTGTCGTTTCACTCATCGGCGTCTACCTTCTCCATTCTCGCGTCACGTCCTTGCGGCATTGAGGTGGTGGCCTTATGGACGACCCTCGGACCGGACAGTGTGCGATGCAAAAAGGTCAGTACCGTATAGTTTGACGCGGTTCAAGCCAGTGACCCGGCTCGCGCAGAGGCCGCGCGCTGCAACCATAGAATGAATGCGCCGATCAAGCCGGCGCTGATTCTGTTCAACGGATCGGATCTTGTGTGATCCGGTCTTCCAGCCGGCCAAGACTTTCCTCACGGCCGAGCACTTCGAGCACGTCGAAAATCCCCGGCGAAGTCGCGCGACCTGTCAAGGCTGCACGCAAAGGCTGCGCCACTTGGCCGAGCTTGACTCTATGTTCTTCGACATAGACACGCACGACGGCTTCCGTCGCAGCCGCGGTCCATTCCGACAAAGCCGAAAGCCGTGGCAGCAATTCCGCGAGATGGCCCCGGCCTTTGTCATCGAGAATGCCGGCGGCCTTGTCGTCCAGCGCGAGCGGCCGTGACGCAAACAGGAACATGGCGCCTTCGAGCAATTCGACTAAAGTCTTGGCGCGCTCCTTCAACCCCGGCATGGCGGCGAGCAATTTCGCCTTCATCGCCGCATCGATCTTGTCGATCACGCTTCTGCCATTGGGCAAATAGGGCAGCGACGCGATAAGGGCGGCGAGCAGCTCTTCATCGCCGCTCGCGCGCATGTAATGGCCATTCATGTGCTCGAGCTTGGCGAAATCGAAACGTGCCGCCGAACGGCCGACATGGGCGAGATCGAAAGCGTCGATCATCTCTTGCGTCGAAAAGAATTCCTGATCGCCTTGGCTCCAGCCGAGCCGGACGAGATAGTTGCGCAGGGCCGCCGGAAGATAGCCCATGGCGCGATAGGCATCGACACCGAGCGCACCATGCCGTTTCGACAATTTGGCACCGTCCGCCCCATGGATCAGCGGAATATGCGCCATGATCGGGGTCTGCCAATCGAGCGCGGCATAGATCTGCATTTGCCGCGCCGCATTGGTGAGATGATCATCGCCGCGGATGATATGCGTCACGCCCATGTCGTGATCGTCGACGACGACGGCCAGCATATAGGTCGGCGTGCCGTCCGAGCGCATCAGCACGAAATCATCGAGATTCTCGTTGGCCCAGGTGACGCGGCCCTGCACCTGATCGTCGAGCCCTGTCTCGCCGGAAAGCGGTGCTTTGAGACGGATCACCGACGGCACGCCCTCCGGCG
>DAIESR010000557.1 GCA_027346205.1 Beijerinckiaceae bacterium | reverse complement strand
CGGACATATTAGCAAAGGCTCCGTTGAAGGAGCCGACCGGAGTGCGGGCAGCTCCCACGATGACGATGTCGCGCGACATGACATTCCTCCTGCTCTGGACGCGGCGGCCTTCGATAGGCATTGCGTCGATTAACCTACTTTGATCTTGCTTAAACATTTCGGCCTCGCGATGACCAAACGCCGCCGCTACACCATTCGTTGGAGGCTTGAATTTAGGTTTTCGCTTTTTTTGCCAAATTGCTTATGCTCTAGGAGCGACCCTGCTTGCATGGCACGTGATCCATTCGGGCGGGAAGCGTGCTCCTATTCGAAAGACGCGGGCTCTCATAACGAAGAATGATGACATGTCCTTCATCGGAAGAAAGCCCACAAACTTTTTTCGGGACATGCGTTGATAGAAAGTGTCGCTGCGAACGAAGCCAGAGCCCGCCCCCAAGAAGGTGCCCCACAAGAAGGCGCCCTCAGTAACAAGGTGTTGATCGTCCATGGCTAATGACAAGCAACCAATTACGATCAAGAAATATGCGAATCGGCGCCTCTATAATACCGGCACCAGTGCTTATGTGACTCTTGAGGACCTCGCTGAGATGGTCAAGAAGGGCGAGGATTTCGTCGTCTATGATGCGAAGAGCGGCGAAGAGATCACCCGCTCGGTTCTCACCCAGATCATTTTCGAGCAAGAGGGCAAGAATGGCCAGAGCCTCTTGCCTATCACTTTCCTGAGACAGCTCATTCGCTTCTACGGCGACAGTATGCAGATGCTGGTGCCGAGCTATCTCGAATTCACCATCGACAAGCTCACCAAGGAGCAGCAGAAGTTCCGCGATCAATTCGCATCGGCCTTCGACACCGCCTCGCTGACCGGTCCGACCCGCCAGATGTTCGCCCCACTCGAAGAGCAGGCACGCAAGAACATGGCCATGTTCAGCCAGGCGCTGTCGATGTTTTCACCCTTCGCACGTGCGGCCTCCCCGTCGGAAAGTGCGGGCGAGCCCGAGCCAAAGTCCGATATCGAGGAAATGAAGCGCCAGCTCGACGAATTGCAGAAGCGGCTCGAAGGCTTGACCCCCAAGGAAGACCCCCCCGTCAAGGAATGAAGGCACGCCTCGACGATTCGGCACCACGGGCGGCGTGCGCAAACTCAACGCTGCATCAATGCTAACCGCGGACATTGCGACGCGGCGCGGGGAGTGATGCTGGCGGCGCCTGATCGACGGTTTGCGCCGCGCCGAAATAATGGCCTTGCAGATAATCGACGCCCCAATCGGTGAGAATGGCCGCCGATTCGGCGTCCTCGACCCATTCGGCAACCGTCGGAATTTCGAGATGCCGGGCGAGTTCGATGAGAGTGCGGACGAAAAAACGGTCATCTTCGGAACGCGCCAGATTCTGCACGAAGGCACCGTCGATCTTCAAAAGGTCGATGCGAAGATTTCGCAGATTGCGAAACGAGGTGTGGCCGGCGCCAAAATCATCCATGGCCACTTTCACGCCGCATGACTTCATCGCCACGATGGCCCGGCGCGTCGCCTCCAGATCGGCGATCGCACATGTCTCGGTGATTTCGATCGTCAGCCGCGGCGCCACATCCTCGTGGAAGGCGCAGGCTGCCTGCAGCCTATCCGGCCAATGGGTGTCGAAAACGCTCGCCCCCGAAGCGTTGATGGCCAGCTGCAAGCCCGGATTTCTGATGAGTTCCTGCACTGCAAGATCGAGTATGCGGTGATCGATGAGCTGGATGAGGCCGGTCTTTTCCGCGACAGGCAGAACATCGCCCGGCAGGATCAGATTGCCCACCTCATCGGCAATGCGCATCAAGCCTTCGTGGAAAGATGTTTCGCGGGTCTTGGCACAGACGATCGGCTGGGTCGCGAGGAGAATGCGCGATTGGTTGAGGGCCACGATGATGCCGTCCGACACATTCTGAATCTGAATGCGCGCATCACGGCGGACGAGGCTGTCCGTGTAGACGACAAAACGTTCGCGGAAAGATCGCTGGGCCGCTTCGAGCGCCTCTTCCACATGATGGAAGAGAGTCTGTGCCGTACCACCCTGCTGCGGCGCCACCACGCCGCCGATCCGCACCGATACCGCGACCGGGCCGGCCGCCGTCGAGAGCGGCTCCGATTCCACAGCCTCCAAAAAGCGCTCTGCCGCGACCTGCATCTGCTCGACAGAGCAAGCTTCGAGCAGCAGGGCGAATTTATTTCCGGCGTAGCGCGCGATGAGATCCGTTGCACGCATCTGCGCGCGCAGTCTGGCAACCACTGCGGCGATGAATTCATCGCCGACCTCATCGCCATAACTGCGGTTGAGGGTTGCGAGATTGTCGATACAGACGAGCAAGATGGCAAAGCCTTCACCTTTGCGTGGCGCCTCCACCAGAAGCGCTGCCACCTGATCCTTGAAACGGCTGCGCGTCAGCGCGCCTGTCAAGGGATCGCAATGGCTCTGATGGGCGAGCTGGCGCTCCGCCTCATAGCACTCGGTAACGATCCGGATCGTCCCATGCGCATGGGCGGGACGCCCGTCGGAGCCGGCAAACCATCTCCCATTGTCTTCGATCCAGATCGGCGTTGAGCGAGCGCCACGCGGCTTGTCGGTGATCCCGTAGATGACCCGATAGCTGACACCGAGGCCCGTATCCTCATGGCCCCCTGCCATGACGGCTTCGTAGCGAGACGACGGGCTTGATGGAACCAGATATTCGGCAAAGGCGCGGCCGGTCGAAATCATTTCGAAACCGGGAAAATTCAGCACATCGGCGATATTCGGCCCGAAAATGAGCTGATCGGAAATGAGATCCCAATCATAGACCGCTTCCCCGATCGAGTTCAGGATCGCGCGCGGATCGAGCTGGCGGCGTTCGAGGACCGGGTCTGTGGCGTGAGGGTCCATGGCGTCTGGTTCTCTCTCTCGCCCGGCCATGGTCTCGCCCTCTGGAAATCAACCCGCACAAGTCGAAAGCCGTGGATCGAAACATCGCTCAACCCGGCCCGCAGTCAGCCGAAACAGCTAGCAGGACTACGTTAAGAAGCTGTGTTGAGTTTA
>DAIESR010000524.1 GCA_027346205.1 Beijerinckiaceae bacterium | reverse complement strand
TCGGAAGGGCGTGTGACCCTGACCGAGACGATCAAATCCTATGCGGGCATCACCTCGGAGGTGAGCTTCGTCGGGCAGGGGGACAAGTTTCAGATTTGGGAACCGGGCCGTTTCCGGGCGCATTTCGAAGAGGCCAGAAATCGGGTGCGCGATATACGAAAGCAGCTCAATTCCCTTTACGCGGCACCGGATGGGCCGCGGTCACAAGGAGCACGGGAATGAGGGTGGGCCGCGGCGATGGTCAAAATATCGCCGCAGGCGGACCGGCCCGCCACCTTCCCGTGCTTCGTGACGAAGTCCTGGTTGCGCTTGATCCCCATGCCGGCGGAATTTATCTCGACGCCACCTTTGGCGCCGGCGGCTATACGCGCGCCATCCTGTCGATTCCCGGAACGCGGGTTCTTGCCGTCGATCGCGATCCGACCGCCATCGAAGCCGGTCAGGCTCTCGTGGCCGAGGCGGAAGGCCGGCTGACGCTTTCCGAAGGGTGTTTTTCCGCGCTCGAAACCATCGCGCAGGCGCAGGGCATTCCAAGCTTCGACGGCATCGTCTTCGATATCGGCGTTTCCTCCATGCAGCTCGACGATGCGGTGCGGGGCTTTTCTTTTCGTCAGGATGGTCCGCTCGACATGCGCATGGGCTGCGAAGGACCGACGGCCGCCGATCTCGTCAATGAAGCGAACGAATCACGCCTCGCCGATATTTTCTATTATTTCGGCGAGGAGCGCGCCTCCCGCCGCATCGCCAAGGCGATCGTGGCCGAACGGGCACATGCGCCCTTCACGACGACTTTGCGCCTGGCGGAAACCATCGCCCGCGCGGCGCCGGCAAAGCCCGGCACCATCCATCCCGCCACGCGGAGCTTTCAGGCCCTGCGCATCGCGGTCAATGATGAACTTGGTGAACTCGTGAAGGCGCTCGTCGCCGCCGAACGCATGCTCGATGAAGGTGGCCGCCTCGCCGTCGTCACATTTCATTCGCTAGAAGATCGAATCGTCAAACAATTCTTCGCGGATCGCTCGGGGCGTGGTGAGGCCCGATCGCGGATCTTGCCCGGCGAGCCGGAAAGAAAGGCCCCGACTTTCTCAGTGGCGGGCAAGCAGCCTGTTCTTCCGACAGAAGCCGAGATTGCACGCAACCCGCGCGCGCGCTCGGCGAAATTGCGCTTTGCCACGCGTACCAAGGCCGCGGCGCGCGCGGCAGAGCCGGCGCTTGTCCTCTTGGCGGAATTGCCGCCAGTAAAGGCCAAGCCCAGCAAGCGCGCGGTGTCGAGGCACAGAGGGGGGTGAGATGATACGTCTTCTCAACATGCTCGCGATCGTGGCGCTCGTCGGCTCGGCAATCTATGCCTATTCGATCAAATATCAGACGATCTTCTATGCCGAGGAGATCGTCCATTTGCAGCATGAGATCAGAACCGAGAAAAATGCGATCGGCATGCTGCAAGCGGATTTCGCGCATTTGTCGCGGCCGGAGCGGATCGCTGCTCTGGCCGACCGATTCCTCACCAATTTGCAGGTGCCGACCCTGACGCAGATCGTGCCCATCGATGGGCTACCGGAGAAGGTCGTGAAAGGCGATCCGATCGCTCGCAAGCTCGAAGCGCTTGGCCTCGCCGAACCGACCAATACGCCGCGCGATTTGAGCACGCCGGAGCCCACGACGCCTTCGGTCGAGCCGAGATGAGGAAATGCCATGAAGGTCGAGATCGATGGCGTATCGGATGAGGGCGCTGGCGGTGTTGCACTGGAACAGGCAGCCACGCCTTCACGCAAGCGCCGCTTCTTCGAGCGCCTCTTTTCGACCAAGCTTTCCAAGAGCACGCGCCGCGTCAAGCTGATCGCCGGCGTCTTCGTCCTTGTCTATTGCGTCATTGCCGGCAAGCTCATCTATTTCGGTCTGCTTCCGGTGTCATCGCCCAGCGCTTACGAGGGTGCCTCGGAAACAATTGCCGCGGCGCGGCCCGATATTCTCGATCGTAATGGTGCGATTCTCGCAACCGACGTCAAGGTCACATCGGTCTATGCAGATCCTCGGCAAATCATCGACAGGGACGAGGCCACCGATCTCCTGACCTCGGTCTTGCCGGATCTCAATGCTCGGGAATTGCGCGAAAAGCTCGGTTGGCACCGCGGGTTCGTCTGGATCAAGCGCGCCATCACGCCGAAGCAGAAGCAGGAGATCTATCATCTCGGCCTGCCGGGTATCGGCTTCATGCGGGAAAACAAACGCGTCTATCCCAATGGTCCGATCGCGGCGCATGTGCTCGGCTATGCCAATATCGACGGAGTGGGCATTTCGGGTCTCGAGAAATATATCGACAGCCGAGGGTTGGCAGCGCTCAATGTCGCCGGCTTCAGGCTGACACGTGATGATTTGAAGCCTGTCGTCAGCTCGCTCGATCTTCGTGCGACTTACGCCGTGCGCGACGAGCTTGAGAAGGGCATCGAGAAATACAAGGCGAAGGGAGGGGCCTCCGCTATTCTCGATGTCAATACGGGTGAAGTGATTGCTTTGGCTTCGCTGCCCGATTTCGATCCTAACCAGCCGGCCGAAGCGCTCGATCCCAATCGCATCAACAGGATGACGGTCGGCGTCTATGAGATGGGCTCCACCTTCAAGGCGCTCACCATCGCCATGGCGCTCGATTCCGGCAAAGTGACGCTCAACTCACAACTCGATGCGCGCCATTCATTGCGTTATGGCCGTTTTACCATTCATGATTTTCACGCGACGCACAGGATTCTGACGGTGCCGGAGGTATTTGTTCATTCCTCCAATATCGGCACCGCGAAAATGGCGTTGATGGTCGGGGTCGACGGCCACAAGGCGTTTCTGCGCAAGATGGGGCAATTGACCCGTCTGCGCACCGAATTGCCGGAATCCGCGGAGCCGCTCGTGCCGAAGAACTGGGGCGAGTTGAACACAATGACCATCGCCTTCGGTCAAGGCCTCAATGTGGCGCCGATGCAAGCGCTCATGGCGGTCGGCGCCCTTGTCAATGGCGGACTTATGATCAAGCCGACCTTCTTGAAGCGCGACGAAGAGGATGCGATGAAGACAGCGCATCGGGTCGTCAAACCGCTGACATCAGCGGAGATACGCTATCTGATGCGGATCAATGCCGAGATCGGCTCGGCCCGCAAGGCCAATGTCAAAGGCTATTTTGTCGGTGGAAAGACCGGCACGGCCGATAAGATCATTCATGGCCGCTACTCGAAGGATAAAGTGTTCACGACGTTCATGGCGGTCGTCCCCGCCGACAAGCCCAGATATCTCTACCTGACCTTGCTCGACGAACCGCATGGTTTGCCGGAAACATTTGGCTATCACACGGCAGCATGGAATGCCGGCGTGATTACCGGCAAGATGATCGAACGTACCGCGCCCTTGCTCGGTATTCCGCCTCGCCAGGCATTGCCGCCGGAACCGTTTCCGCTCTTGGCCAAAGCCGGCTATGCGTTTGCCAATGTGCCTGCGACGGCCGGGGGGCATTGATGCGCCTCGTCGATCTCTTGGCAGAGTCCTTGTCTGATCTTCAGCACCCGGCAGAATTCGCCGAATCCGCGCGCGAGATCATTGGGATCACCGCCGACAGCCGCAAGGTCGCGCCGGGCTATGCGTTTTTCGCGCTGCCGGGCAGCAAGGCCGACGGCCTGGCTTTCGCGGCCGAGGCTGCGGCGCGCGGTGCTGTCGCGATCATTGCCGAACGGATGCCCGAGCTGCCGATGAAGGACGTGGTCCT
>DAIESR010000521.1 GCA_027346205.1 Beijerinckiaceae bacterium | reverse complement strand
GGCAACGCGCCCAACTGAATTTTGGCGCGCCACTTTACGAAGTCATATTAACCCCTCCCTTACGCTGCGATTGGAAATCCCTCGGCTAGGGCATCGGATTGCGGCCGCGGTAACCTCGCGGCATCTGCTTTGCCGTGATGTCTCGAAGATCGGCATGGGTGGTTCGAACTGGCCGCGCTGTTTCACGACGGGACGTCGCAAATGGCGTGGGACGCGAGACAAAGGGACAGGCCATGCTTCAACTCTTGGCGCGCGATGAGGCGCAGCAAAGTGATCCGGACATGCTCCTCGCCACGAGCTCCCTGACAGTCGAGCTTTTGAGTCCTGAAGCTGCCGCGATCCATGCCGCTAAATGGCGCGATCTGGCCGGCGATTGCCTCGAACCGAACGTGTTCTTCGAGCCGGGCTTTGCGCTCGCCGCAGCGCGCCATCTTGCAAGAGACCGCGCTCCACGTTTCCTCTTCGTATGGGACGGTGACGCCGATGGACGGCGCCAACTGCTCGCGGTCTGCCCGCTTGCGCCGTCAAAGCGCCGCGCCCGCTTTCTACCGACGCGGATATGGACCCATGAGCAAGCGCCACTCGGCACACCTCTTCTCGATCGTGCCCGTGCCGAGGAAGCGCTTGCTGCCATCTTGGCCTTTTGCCGTCAGCACCTGCCGCATGTCGCAGGATTGATGTTTCCATTGCTGCCGCAAGACGGACCAGTCGCGCGCATTCTCACCGCGAGCGCGGCCGCCGAGACTCGCAGCATCGAAATCTTCGGGGCGCATCAACGCCCGATACTCACTGCCGGGGCAGACCCCAAACGCTATCTCGAACAATCGGTCGGCTCGGGCCGCCGCCGCAAGCTCAACAAGGCACGCAAAGCTCTGGAAGCCAAGGGCGCGGTGACATTGCACATCATGCGCGATCCGCATGAGCTTATGGCTGCCTTCGAAGAATTTCTCGCCCTCGAAGCCAAAGGTTGGAAGGGACAACGCGGCACGGCTCTTGGAAGCTCCCCTGAGCGCGCCACCTTCGCACGCGATCTCGCTATGAGCCTGAGCGCCGAAGGCAAATGTTTTGTCGCCAGCCTCGATCTCGATGGCAAGCCCGTGGCCATGACGCTCCTTCTGGAGAGCTGCGGGCGCGCCTTCTGGTGGAAGATTGCTTATGATGAGGATTTCGCGACCATCTCCCCCGGAGTTCTCCTCGCCTTGGAGATGACGCGTCATCTCTTGGGCGATTCACGGATTGCGCTCACCGATTCCTGTGCCGGCGGTGATCATGCGTTCATCAATCACATCTGGTCTGAGCGCATGGCCATAGCGGATATCTTCGTCGCTGTTTCCGCCGATCGGCAGCATGAATTCGAGGCTGTCACACAGCGCGAACGCCTGCGGCGCAACCTTCGTGCCCGCCTAAAGGCAATAGTGCTGCAATTGCGGAAATGGCAGCGCGGGCGACGATCCGCGCACTGAAACACAAAGGCGTGAAAGACGCGGCATGCACTTGAGCGGCGAAAGCTGATGGTGCCACGTCACACGCAGGAAGGCTCGAGCCCATGTCCGTCGAGCAGAGCCGGAACAAGTGCTCATGAGCAAACTCGCTGCTATTGCGACACGTCTGGAACGGCTAGAGCCGATCCCGCCTATATGGAATCGCTTGCGATCCATTTAGGCGGGAAAAATCGGCTCTACTTCAAATACTTGGAGCATGTCCTTTGTCGGAAAAGTCTATCAACTTTTCCGGGACATGCTCTGAAGCACGCGGGATTCAAAGACGAAGACCTCGCACGCATTCGCGCGCCGATAGGCCTCGACATCGGCGCCGCTGCTCCTTCCGAAATCGCCATCGCCATTCTGGCTGAGATCATCGCGGCGCTGCGGAGAGCGCCCGCGAACGGCACAGGCGCTCTCCGCAGCGCCGTCTGGCAACCTGCGACAATCAAATGTCCCGCACTGGCCCAACCCTTGCCGCAAAGTGCCAAGAAAAAGGCGGCGCAAAATGCCGGATGCGCAGCCGGCGGCTTTAACCCGGTGTTCACCACGTTTTTCTAGCGTCGGTACGGAGCGAAGCCCGGACTCCTCCGACGGACGGACAATCGCCAATATCGACATGCGTCGCTGTGAAGGATTGGATTTGACCTATCTCAACCCACCGCCTGCTCCGGCCCCCGTCATTGTGGTGAAAGACGTCGGCGGACTCGTCAGGGATTATGAGGCGCAGACCGAGTTTTATCGTAGGACAGACCGCGAGGTGCGGGTGCATGAATGCCACTCCGCCTGCACGCTGGCATTGAGCTTGCCGAATGTCTGCGTCTATCCCGACAGTATTTTCAAATTCCATCAGGCCTATGATCTGCGCGATCATAGGACCGACCTTGGCGTGTCTGAGCAATTATTCGATGCCTATCCCGCCCCGGTACGTGCGCGCCTCGGCACTCTGACGCGCAAATTCAAAATACTTTCGGGGGCCGAGCTGATCTCGCTCGGAGTCAGGAACTGCAACACGCCGCGCATCATGCTGGCGGCGAAAGAACCTGCGCCACGACCAGCTTCCGGAAATCCTGTCTCGCGCGTCTGGGCAAATGTCATGTCGGTCTTCGGGAACAAGGCTGTGCCCAGAAATAGCGCTGCGCATACCCCAACGCAGGTCGCGACACGACAGCAGACAGCCACAGAGAGAAATCTTTCCGCCGAAACCGTGTTCAACGCTGTGCCTATGCCGCCGCAACGCCCCGCCTCTGCGCAACCAGGTCCGGACGAAAGCCGTTTCGGCGCGATCCAAACGGCAGCAACGCAAACAGAAGCTATACGAGCGGGAGCGCCGCAAGTCGCTGAAACGCAGCCCGTCGCAACCGCCGTGGATGTGCCATCGCCGCCGCAGCGCCCGATGTCGCTCACCCTCGCCTTGAGGCAGCCAATGCAACCGATCGCTCTGCCCAAGGTCATCGGTGGGGCACAGCCTATTCTGCCGCCGCATTTCTTGGCCTATGCGGTGATCGCGCAGCTCGGCTCTCTTTCAAATAGATAGAGCATGTCCGCAAGCCATCGGCCCGACATTTCAAGGCGCAGCGCGCGCCGGCAAGCTTAAATTATCGATTATTGACTGACGCTGGCCGGCCTGATCATGCGCCGCGAAACCTTGCGTTCGACGATCACGGTGCGGGGCGCCGCGCCTTCCCTGCTGGCCGGCGCAAGGATGCGCGCAGCGCCACGCTGCGGCGCCGACTTCAGCACTTCCGCCCGCACTTCCTCGATCGGCAGATCCATGAGACCCGCGGCGATCTCGATCTGGTCGTGAATCTCATCGGAAAGCCCCTGCGCTGCAATGATCGCCTCCTTGAGGGTCGGCGGATCATGCCGCACGCGGCGCGTGCCATATTTTGTGTTCCAAATCGTCGACATCTTACTCGTCATCAGGACATCAGAGCCGCTCGGCTCCGTGCATCAGCCTCGCGCTTTATACAACGGGACAAATCAGCTCACGCTTAAGGCCAAGCCAATTATGGTCATTATACCGCATCGCAGCAAGAGCCATGCCGCGACAATTGATATTGCTTCGATCCATCAAAGATAGGCGCGCGCGAAGGATTGGAAAGCCCTGGCCCGATGCGAAAGCGCCAGCGAGCCGTCCGCCGGGATCGCCTGCTTCTCGGCGGACATCATCTCGCCGAAGGTCCGCGTCAGGCCGTCAGGGAGAAAGATCGGATCATAGCCGAAGCCGAGCGTCCCGCGCGGCGGAAAGACCAAACGGCCGAAGACCTTGCCTTCGAAGGCCTCGACCGTTCCGTCCGGCCAGGCGAGTGCGATGACGGAGACGAAATGCGCCGCATAAGGCGGTGTCGCACCCGCCTCCTTCAGCGCCGTCTTGACCTTTTCCATGGCTGCGGCGAAATCCCTCGGTCCGCTGGGGCCAACCTCGGCCCACCGCGCGGAGTAGATCCCCGGCGCGCCGCCCAATGCCTCGACGCAGAGGCCGGAATCATCGGCGAGCGCCGGCAGTCCCGCGGCTTGCGCGGCGCCCAGCGCCTTCAATTCCGCATTGGCGACAAAAGTGCCGCCCGTCTCCTCCGGCTCCGGCAGACCGAGATCGCCCGCCGAGACGACATCAAGCCCATGCGGCGCCAGAAGCTCGCGCATCTCCCAGAGCTTGCCGGCATTATGGGTGGCGATCACCATCCGACCTTCGAGCTTTCTCCGCATTTCAGGCACTGGCATCTCAGGCAATAGCCTGCTTCTGCAGCTCGACGAGCTTCACTATGCCTTGCCGCGCCAAGCTCAGCATGGAGGTGAGCGCTGCCTCCGAAAAGACGGCCGCCTCCGCGGTCGCCTGCACTTCGACGAGAGATCCGAGGCCGGTCATGACGAAATTCGCATCGGTCTCGGCGGCCGAATCCTCCGCGTAATCGAGATCGAGCACAGGCTCGCCATTCGATACGCCGCAAGAGACCGCGGCGACATGATCGCGCAAGGGAAAATCCTTGATGATCGAGCGGCCATGCATCCATTTCAGGCAATCATGCAAAGCGACCCAAGCGCCGGTGATCGCCGCCGTGCGTGTGCCGCCATCGGCCTGCAGCACGTCGCAATCGAGCGTGATCTGCCGTTCGCCCAGCATTTGCAGATCGGTAACGGCGCGCAGGCTACGGCCGATCAGGCGCTGAATCTCTTGTGTGCGGCCAGACTGCTTGCCGGAAGTCACCTCGCGCCGCGTCCGCGTATGGGTAGCGCGTGGCAGCATCGCATATTCCGCCGTCACCCAGCCGCGCCCCTGGCCGCGCAACCATTGCGGTGGCTTATCTTCCAGCGAGGCGGTACAGAGGACATGCGTTGCGCCGAATTTGACGAGACATGAACCTTCCGCATAGCGCGCGACATTGCGTTCGAGCGAGACCGGGCGCAATTCGTCGGGCGCGCGTTTGGATAGACGCATAAATCCTCTGCCTTTATTTTCACCCGACCCCAAAGCCTGGGCCGGCGGCGGCCATGCTTAGGCGCTTCGCTTTATCCATGCAACCATCGGCAACGTACCGGTGGGCGCATCTTTTTGGTGCGGTCGGACTGGCTGCGTCAATTCCCTATCCGCTTGCTTGCACGGCGTCGGCAGTAGCCCTAACTTCAAGACAAGAGCTACAACGTGAGGGTGGGCGATGCGGATCGTTTTTCTTGCGACATCATTTCTGGCGCTCGGGACCACGCGGGCAACGGCAAAGCCCATCCGCTTCTGGAATCTCACGGCCCAAACGGTGACGAGCGTGCAACCCGCCAAACCCGGGACGCAGAACTTCGGCCCCTATCTCTGCAAAAGCGACAAGGACGGCAGCGTCGACCACGACGAACGACTGAACATGCCGAATGTGAGCCCCGGCCACTATGATGTGAAGATCGGCTATAAGGACGGGCGCAGCTGCATCGTGAAAGACCTCAACCTCGAAGCGGGGAAGGTCTTTTCGATTGAGGACAAAGATCTGACCAGTTGCACCAAATGAGCCTTGCGGCCGCCTGACGCATTATCGCAGAACATAGCTGTGTGACCACGCGCCAAGAGAACAGCAGCCCTTCGATCATTCACAATCGAGATAGGCCCGGAAAATCCAGCCACGCTTGCCCGCGTCAAGGGGAATGACATAGGCCCACGGCCTGCCATTCTCATCATGGGCCGTATCGACGATCTGCACCCTGACGCCATTGTGGAGCGCACCGAGGATCGACCCTCGCGGCTGCGTGCGAACATTCAAGGGCGTTCCGCTCAGATCATTCACAACGCAATCTTGCGCGAAGGCGCTCGTCGCAGTCATACCGAAGCAGCAGGCAAGGAGAAGGCGCTTCATGAGTGCTCTCCGTTCGGAGGTCGGTTGGATGCGGCCATGAACGCGCGCAACGCGACGCGTGGCGACCAGCCAATATCCTATGCCTGCCATCAGCAACGATTTTGCGCTGGATCAAAAGCCGAGCGAACCCATCCCCTCGAGCCTATGCCAATCGCCGAAAGGCGTGGCGTGCCGACAGCATAAAAAACACTGCGGCGACGGGGGGCGACGCATCTCTCAAAAATGTCGTCAAAACATATTCAAGAGATGCCCGTCTTTGGTCATGCCTGCGATCAGCGTGTGGTAATGATAATGCGCCACCGACTTCAAGGCATAGGTCTGTAGGATGAAAGGATCCGGACGGCGACGCAGGACCTTATAGGTGATCTGCCTATAGGAGCGGCGCAAATCCGCGTCCCGGACGGCGCTCTGCAATTTGAAAAAGACATAGACGGCTTGGGCGACCGCTTCTATGCCGAATCCGAGGCGACGCAATGGCTTGTCACGCAAATAGTCGTCACGGGACTTGCTCGATTTTAGCCCGCCTTCGAGATAGAGCGCATCGAGCCGGGAGAAATAGTTCTTCACATCATAGAGCTCGCGCAGCACATGCAGATAGCCGTCGCGCAAGGTCGCGCGATCCATGCCGCGCGGAATGACATTGGTGCCATATTCCGTGCGGTCCGAGGGGTCGAGACGGTTCTCGCGTGCGAGACGCTCATGCAAAGGCGTCTTCGGTATGGCCGAGAGCATGCCGACGGAGGAATGCACGACACGCGCCTCCTCGACGAGCTGCAGCTGGCGGTCGAATATGTCGGAACGATCATTGTCAAAGCCGAGGATCATGCCGCTCCAGACTTCGATGCCATGCTCATGGATCGCATGCACTTTCTCGGCGATGCTGCGGTTGTGGCCGCGCAGATTTTGTATCTTGCCGGTCTCCTTCAGCGACTCTTCATTCGGCGTTTCTATACCGACGAAGACCGAGCGTACATTCGCCGCGTCCATCAGCGCCATGAGCTCTTCATCCTCGGCGAGATCCAGCGACGCCTCGGTGAAGAAAGTCAAAGGATAGCCATGGGCCTTCTGCCAGGCGGCGACTTCGCGCAACACTTCTTTGATGACCTTTTTGTTGCCGATCAGATTGTCGTCGACGATGAAGACGGCCTTG
>DAIESR010000512.1 GCA_027346205.1 Beijerinckiaceae bacterium | reverse complement strand
AAAGGCCTCCGATGCGTTCGAGCAACTCCGTCGTTGCCGCCGTTGCCTTGGTTTTATGGACATCCCAGATCTTGCGGCGGGCGTGTCCCCAGCATCCGACTTCAAAGACACGATTGCTTCGGTAAAGCGCGTCATAGCCGGCATAAGCATCGGCTTGCAGATGACCCTGGAATGTCTTCAACATCATCTGCGGATGTTCGGCTTTGCGATCAGTCGTGAAAGCGAACCAGACGGCAGGCTTCCCTGGACCGGCATGAGCCCGATCGTCGATGGCATGAACCCATAACCTGGCGGTCTTGGTCTTGCCTCTGCCGGGATCGAGCATCAGCACCGGCGTGTCATCGGTGTGAAGCTTCGTAGAGGCGAGCACAGTCTCCTTGATGCGTGCCACGATCGGGTCGAGCAGCGCCGCACCTTGACCGGCCCAGCCGGCGAGCGTCGAGCGGTCGATCTCGATCCCTTGCTCCGCCATGATCTCAGCTTGCCGATAAAGCGGGAGATGGTGATCGAACTTGGAGACGATGACATGAGCGATCGTCCGGAAGCTCGTCTTGCCCCGCGCGATCGCTTTCGCTGGGGCGGGAGCCTGCACGATTTTTTCGCAGGCACGGCATGAGAACTTAGGCCGGACATGCCGCACCACTTTGTAAGCGACCGGCTCAACGTCGAGCACTTCATCAGAATCTTCGCCGAGACGGTGCAATTTGCCGCCGCATGACGGGCAGACGCTATCGCCGCTCACGGGCAAATGAAAAATCTCCTCGCGCGGCAGATGGGCCGGAAGCGAACGCACAGGCACAGGCCGCAAACGCTCAGCGGATTCTGGTCGTACTGGCTGTTCGGCTTCCGCCGTCTCCAGTTCCTCAAGCGCCAGTTCGAGCTGTTTGATCTCGGTCTTGAGCTTTTCCGACGATTGCCCAAAGTGGATCCGCTTCAGTTTGGCGATCTGCGCTTTGAGTTTTTCAATCAGGAGATCGCGGCCAAGAAGAGCGGCTTCGGCCTGTGCACGAGCCACGCGCTCCGCGTCGAGTTCCGCGCGTTGCGCAGCCACAAGAAGACGCAAGGACTCGATGTCATCAGGAATGGGAAGGGCGCTCGCCGGCATGCAAATCACTTAGCATGCCGCGCCGTTACTCGACACTATGGCGCGTTGACTCAGCCAGCCAAAGATGGCCTCCAACTTCTGACTGGCGCGCGCCAATCGATCCCCTCCAACAACATCGAGAGCTGCGCCGCGGTCAGTGAAACGGTTCCCGCCGCCATAGGCCAGACGAAACGGCCTTTCTCCAAACGCTTGGAAAAAAGACAGAGGCCCTGCGTGTCCCACCACAAAAGTTTGATGAGATCACCACGTTTTCCACGGAAGACGAACAATGCGCCGGAAAACGGGTTCTGCTCCAGAACCTCTTGCACCATCAGCGCGAGACCGTCGAAGCCGCGACGCATGTCCGTATGGCCGCATGCGAGATAAACGCGAGTGCCCGCCGGCAGACCGATCATCGATCGCGAAGCGCATCAAGAACATGCTTCAGCGCTTTGCCGTTCACGTCGCCACCAACGCGAATGCGCACGCCGGATCGGAGCTCGATCTCAATCACTCCAGAGGAATGCGCTGGCGGCTCGATAGCGGGGAGCGGTTCTGCCAACCTCGGTGTCGATACGACTGCTTGCGCAGGAGCCACATCGACACGCGCGAACACCGGCATCGAAGGCTTCGGTGTGGCCAGCTTACCTTCCAAAAGAAGCCGTCGCCACGTATAGAGCTGGCCCGTATTGACCTCGTACCGTTCCGCCGCGTCTGAAACGCAAGCTCCAGGCGCAAAGGCTTCATCAAGGATCGCTATCTTCTGCTCCACGGTCCAAGAGCGCTTGGTCGCCATCCGCGCTATGACCTGCACGCGCTTGGTCGGACCACTCCTACGACCAATCGTAGGATCACTCACTTCCGCATCGATCTCGTTTGCCATGCCGCGCTCCGCCACATAGCTATCGAAATCGCCCCATCAAACGTCAAAATGCAAGGCGGCCTTCAGGACTCGCTTACGTTGGACCCGTCACTGGGGGACGATCGAGTTACCCTGCGCAACTCTTCGCCCGCAGGAGGCCTCGAAGAGGCCGTCTCGAAGGGCGACCGCGACAGGAGATTTTGGCTTCGCCTCGCGGCCATGCTTCGAGACGCCGCCTCCAGCGGCTCCTCGCCATGAGGGTTTAGGATCAATGTCCTGCGCCCAATCGCCCCGATCACGCCAGAGCCCTTTTACGTCGGCGCAGTGACTGCATTGGACTTGTCAGACAGACGATTGACGCCGCGCGTCCATCCATCTCTCTTTCGATCCAGAATTCGTCATGGCGGGCGATCCATGACCCATGTCGGGCGATCAGCGTAAAAGCGTCGCGCACGCTGAAACGAAGCCCCCATTTCGGTGCAAGATCAGCGGACGTCGCCGCCGCGCGCCCATTGACGATTATCGACAGTCCGTAAGAGCGCGCTTGTAAACAAAAGTCTATCGTCGCCGCCGTCGCATTCAATGATGCGTCAAATCCGCCGATTAAGTCGAACGTCCGCCGCCGGAACAAGATAAATCCGTCGGAAACGGCCGTCACCGGCCTCGACGCCTGAAGGTTGCGATAGATCGGCCCGGTTTCAGTCGCCACGTCCAAATATTGGCCAATGACCGAAAACAGATGCTCGCGATCGACAGCGAGACCGCCGTTCAACAGTTTCCCGCCTTGATCGAAAATCAATGGGGAAACGGCGCCCACGGACAAATCGGAAAGCTGCCCGGCAAGCATTTTCAATGTCTGGTCCGACGCTAACGCGCAGCTCCGCTCGACAAGCGCGAACGTCTCAATGGACGCCGGCAGTTGGCGTATCGCGTCGTTCAGAACGTCAACGACATTGCAGCCGTTCGGTATAGATTGCAGCAGGAGTTTGGCGCCTGAACAGCCCTCCGCTGTTTCTTGCAGCGCCTCGCGCTCCGCTTCGCCAACAAGGACGATCACAACGCCGCAGCCTTTTGTAAAATCCGCGACGCGGTGCAGCCAACCTTCGGCGATCGCGTCGCCGCCCAATGGCGCGACGATCGTCGCAAGACTTGCGAGTTCGTCCGAGCGCAGTTCGGCTTCCGGTTCGAGCGTTTGTTGCATGGGAGCACCATTCGCGCCGTCGCCGACCGCAGTCGAGGAAGACGCGCTTTCAGACAAAATGATCGGCAGATAGCTGATCGCTCCTGCATGCTGAAGGAGCGTCTCGGCGAGAAACGGGGTGAGCACCGACGTTCTGTCGGTATTTAAACGCGCAAGCAATTGATTTCGAACAAGAATACATTTTCCGAACCGCGCTGAAGACGCAGCGTCCGCAGGCAATGGGCCATTTATGAACAAGCGCGGCGCGGCGCCGGCAAGAAGCTGACGCTCATCGCCAAAGATGATATCTCCGGAGCCCTTGCCCGCAAACGGCAACGCCATCTGCGCCGCCCCTTGATTTAAGCGCCCATCCGCAGCAATTAAAATTGTATACTCAGGGTGCCTGATGCAATTTATCGCAGATTTGCCGAATAAATCGTATGATTGTTTCGATACAAGAGCATATATTTGATCGTTACTTGTAGCGACATGATTTATGACGTGGTTTTTGTTGTCAGCGACCTCCTGTCGTACCGCCGCAAGCTGCGCGTGGATGTTGCGAATTTCGCCGGTCAAACCATCGACGCTTCGACGTATGTCCCCCATTCCCAATTGAGGATCGCGCGCGTTATGAACAAATTCGCTCGCGATTAACGAGACTAAATAGGGGTCGTCGAGCCGCCGCTGCAAACCTTCCGGGGAAAAGCGGATTTCAGCGAGCACCGATGCGCGCGTTTCGCCGAAATTCAGGCGAGCGGAATAGGCGTCGACAGCCTGCGGCTCCGCCTCTCGATTGAGCAGGACGTGAAAAGCCTGGCTGACGAATTGCTCATTATCGAATTCCATCCATTGGCGCGGGTCGACGCGGCTATTGTCCTTGCGCCCGGTCAGCCATTCAAAAAATCCGGCGAAATATTTTGAATTGAAAATTGTCTGGCGTTTAGCGTGGGCGACCTCTTGCTTTTGCGCCGCTTGAGGCGCGGAAAACGGATCGGCGCTCGCTTGCTTCTTTTGCTTGCGTGTCAGACGCAGCTCTTCGCGAGGAGGCGCTTTCTCAAGACATTCTTGTATCGTGGAGACAAGCTCGCCGACATTCTTGTCCCATGTGAAATTCTCGGCAAAATTACGCGCTTTGCTCGATAGGCGCCGCTTCAGATCGGCGTCGCAGGCGATTTTGACGGCGGCCTCGATTATGCCGTCGACGTCACGCGCCAAAATCCCACTTTTCCCGTGCGAAACAACTTCTCGATGCGGGCCGAAGTCATAAGCGACGACCGGCGTGCCCTGATGCTGGGCTTCGAGCAGCGCGAGATTGAACCCCTCCCATTGCGATACGTTCAACAGCAGATCCGCCGCGGCCATCGCTGTGGCGAGCTCCTCTGAACTGAGATTGGCGAGCACCTTAAAGCCGCGCGATTCCAATTCGATCGCGTCATATTCTGAAACACGCCCGGCCAGCACGAATTTATAGCCCGGCGCTCGCGCAATAATCTTCGGTGCTATCTCCAGTATTTCGCGAAATCCTTTATAGGGCTGTTCGTCCGCGTCGAGCTGCATTCTCCCGACCCAGAGCGCAATTCCGCCGTCGCCGGCGACGCCAAGTTGTTCGCGCAGGCGCAGCACGTTTTCCGGCTTTGCCTTTGGATAATGATCCGCTCCCTCATAAATGATGCGCGAAAACGGCTGAATGGCCTCGGGCAGCCAATTGTGAATAGCCCGCGATATGGAGACGATTTTGTCAAACGGCTGCAGGCTCCGGTATAAATTATTCAGGCGATAATCGATGAATGCGTCGAGCGGATTGCCGATGTGCGGCGGGAAAAACTTCCCCGGGGGGGTTCCATGCTCTAGAATGATAACCGGCGCATCGAGCCAACGCAGCCATTCGTAGAATGGCGCCGAATGCGCGATCCAAACGTCTGAGTCGATGACGCCGCATTTCGTCAAAACCGCGCGCATGGCTTCTTCGGAGCCATATTCGGGTCCGAACACGAGCCGGTTGATCACAACCAGCCTGTAATCGTGCGGCGGCTGATCGACGTCGGCGTGAATGACCATCACGGTGACGTCGAATCCCAATTTCACGAGCCGCTTCGCCTGCTCGTCGACGACAAGGTCGACGCCGAAGCCAATTCTCATCCGTTCGGTTAAGATACAAACTTTCATTACGTCTTGTCCTACCGTGCGCTAGTGGATAAAATTTAATATTTGAGTCCTTTGAGGGATTCTCAGCGATCGCGGTGCATGCGAATCTGTGCCATGCGCACGGGAATATCCATCACAGTATCGTCGTCCGATCGAGATCGGCTCGGCGCCCTCGTCAAGGACCGCAACGCCGCGCAGAAGCACGTATGGCGGGCCGAGATCGTCCTGCTCAGCGCCGACGGGAGCGGCACGAACGAGATCATGCGCCGGACCGGCAAGTCGAAGACTTGCGTCTGGCGCTGGCAGGAACGGTTCATGGAAGAAGGCTTCGATGGCCTCCTTCGCTACAAGACGCGGCCCTCCCGCATCGAGCCGCTGAGGGACGAAATCGCCGAACGGATCGTCGCGCTGACGCTCAAAGACCCGCCCGGCGAGGCGACGCATTGGACGGGCGCGATGATGGCTCAAGCCGCCGGCGTTTCCGTCTGCTCCGTCCAGCGCATCTGGCGCGCCCATGGCCTCCAGCCGCACCGGCTGCGCCAGTTCAAGTTTTCCAACGATCCGAAGTTCAGCGACAAGCTGCGCGACATCGTCGGACTCTATGTCGATCCGCCGGCTCATGCCATCGTCCTCTCCGTCGACGAGAAGAGCCAGATCCAGGCGCTCGATCGCACGCAGCCGGGATTGCCGCTGAAGAAGGGAGGCGCCGGCACCATGACGCACGACTATAAGCGGAATGGAACGACGACGCTCTTCGCCGCGCTGAACGTCCTCGACGGCACGGTGATTGGCCGCAACATGCAGCGTCACCGGCATCAGGAGATCATCCGCTTCCTCAATGCTGTCGAGGCCGAGGTCCCGGCCGGCAAGGTCGTCCACGTGATCCTCGATAATTATGCCGCCCACAAACATCCCAAGGTGCGCCAATGGCTCGACTGGCACGCGCGCTTCACCTTCCACTTCACGCCGACCTCATGCTATTGGCTGAACGCCGTCGAGGGCTTCTTCGCCAAGCTTACGAAACGACGGTTGAAGCGGGGCGTCTTCCGCTCGATCGTCGATCTCCAGGCCGCCATCAACCGCTTCCTCGCCGAGCACAACCAGCAATCAAGACCCTTCACATGGACCGCCGACCCAGACAACATCATCGCCGCCGTCAGACGCGGGCACCAAGCGTTAGATTCGGTCCACTAGTACCCGGAATCACGGATCCGCGAAACAGGGCTTGAGGCGTTTCTGATGGACTTCGGACTTGATCCAGACGAAGGGCCGCGCGTTTTCATTGTAGCTGCGGATGAAGGCATCGATATGGGCCTTGAGCTCTTCGACGGCTTTGAACGAGGCGCCCTTGAGCGATTTCCCGGCGAAGATCGAGAACCAGATTTCGATCTGGTTCAGCCAGGATGTACGGGTCGGCGTGTAATGGAAACTGACGTTCTTGTGCCGCGCCAGCCATCTGTCGTGCTTTGGCTTATGGGTCGAGAGATTGTCGAGGACGACATGGATATGGCAGTCCTGATAGGCAGCGACGACCTCGTTCATGAAGGCGAGGAACTCGATGCGGCGGCGGCGCTTGAAATGCCGCCCGACCACTTTGCCGGTGCCGTCGTCGAGGGCGGCAAAAATCGTCGTGGTGCCGTGCCGCTTGTAATCATGCGACTGGCCGGTCAGCGCGCGTCCATTCGGCAGTTTGAGGTAGCCTTGAGCACGCTCCAAGGCCTGGATCGACGGCTTCTCGTCGACGGCGAGGACGATCGCGTTCTCCGGCGGCACCATGTAGAGGCCGACGATCTCGGCAGCTTTCGCGACGAAGGCCGGGTCGGTGCTCTCGCACCAGGATTTGCGGCCGGAAAGATCGATCTTCTGGGCCCGCAGAAAGCGCCAGATATATTGTTCATGCACGTCGCAAAGTGCCGCCGCGAGCAAGGGTGCCGTCCAATTGGCGTGGCCTTCCGGCGGCTTTTCGTCGAAGAGCGCCAAAATCCTTCGCCCCGTCTCGGGGCCATATTTCGGCGCCGGGCCGCGGTTACCTGTCTCGCTGAAACCGGCGAGACGATCTTTGGCATAGCGCACCCGCCATTTCGACGCGGTGCCGACCGTAGAGCCGACCTCCCGAGCGATGGTGCGGGTCGCCACGCCCGCCGCCGCCAGCAAAACGATCCGCGTCTTGAAACGGGTGCGGTGCTCGGTCTTCGTCGAACGCACCAAGCCTTCGAGCTCGGCGCGCTCCTCGCCCGTCAGAACGATCGGCGTCGCTTCGGGTATAATCCTGCTGCTCATGCAGCCTTGAATCATGACTCAAGCTTCAACGATAGTGGGTACTAGCAGCCTGTCGGACTCGGGATTTCGTCTGACCGGCGGCGTGGTGCGTGAATTTCGCTTACAACCGCTATCGACAGCGAAGTGTGGTCAGGGCCGATCGATCCGCGGCCATGACGGCTGTTCTCGAC
>DAIESR010000507.1 GCA_027346205.1 Beijerinckiaceae bacterium | reverse complement strand
GCCATAGGCGGCGATCCATTTCCGGACGCGGCCGGCGCCAGCGTTATAGGCTGCGAAGACAAGAATCGGGCAGTCTTTTTCCTTGGCCAGCAATTCGCCGAGATGGGCAGCGCCGAGCTTGGCATTGAAGGCCGCATCGCTGATGAGCTTGGCCGGGTCGAAGTCGAGGCCTGCGTGCTTGGCCGTGCTTTTGGCCGTGCTGGCGATCATCTGCATCAGCCCTTTCGCGCCGGCAGAGGAGGCGGCATGCGGATTGAAAGCGCTTTCTTGCCGCGCGATCGCATAAACGATGGCCGGTGTCGCGGAGTTTTCGACTGGATCGAAATCAGGCACGCCATAGGTTGGAAAAGCAAGGCTGTCGACGGCCATCCGCCGCCGCGCAAGGATTTTGCCGATCACCAGAGAAGCATGGGCATCGCGCTGGGCAGCGATGATCTTTGCTAGCGCCGCGAGTTGGGATTCGCTCGTCATGTGCTGCGCCGCTGCGATGGCGAGCGGGAAGGCGAGTTCCTTCTCGCCGAGCGCATAAAGTAATTCTATCACCCGGATCGGTTCGTCGCGTGCCTTGCCGACGGCGGCCGGTTCAATGGTCCGCAGTGGGATCGTCTTCATTCCCAGGCGTTCGCGGGCGATCTGGCCATAATAGGTGGCGCTTTCTTCTGCTGCTCTCTCATAAAATGCTTTGGCTTGAGCGAGAGAGCCGGCACGATCCGATGCTTCCGCGGCACGGCCTTGCCAATAGGCCGTCCGGGCGATCGAGATCGGCGTCCGAGCATAGAGCGCCGCCGTCGCGAAATGTTTCGCGGCCCGCGCTGGATCGTGCAAAAACCGCAATGCGATCCAGCCGGCGTGAAACTCGGCCTCGATCTTATATGGGCCTGACTGAGCGGAATGTTCGGTGCAAATTTTATAGGCGAGTGCCGGCTCGCCCAGATCGAGCAACTCGAGGGCGAGGGCCCGCCGCTCGATCCACCATTCGTCGCCATTGACCAGAAGCGTCGGATCGCGTGGCGCTGTGAGCATTAGCTGCGCGGCTTCCTTGATCTTGTCGGCGCGTCGAAGGCTCTGAATCTTGGCAAAGAGAAAGGCAGGGTCGCTGCGCATGGATTTCGGGATCGTTGCGAACATTTTGTCGTTCGCCCGATTGTTGCTGACGGCGACACGTAATTTGGCCAAAGCCAAGACGTCGGGGCCGGCGAGCGCGGCTGCGCGCAGCCCCGCCGCGAAGTCGTCCTTATAGAGAAGGTAATCGGCGCGCGCCTTGTCGTCTTGCTTGTCGAGATAGGCCGCAAACTCGGTCTTCACCTTGCTTTCGAGTGCGGGCGTCAGCTTTGCCTCGTCCCACACTATGCGGACGAATCTTTGGGCATTGGCGGTATCGCCCTCGCTCACGAACGCGCGCGCCAGCGCCAGCCGGCCAAGGGTGGTGTCGGGCGCCATGTCGGAAAACAGGCTTTCCACCCGTTCCGTGCTCGGGTGGCTGAAATAGAGGATGTCCTCCATGCGATGTTCGATGAGATCGCGGGATGGCCAACCCGGATGCGCATCCAAAAAAGCTTGCATCCGCGTGAAGCCTTTTTCTGGCGGAACGGCGCGCAATGCCACCCAAGCGAGCGTCGTGCGGACGATTTCGTCCTTCGCCGTCTGCGCCACTTTATCGCCGAGGGCGAGATTGCCGGATTTGTATAGTACCAGCGCCTCGCGCAAGCCGGTCAGGTCGATGCCCAGCCGCGCCGCGGCGTCGAGTGGTGGCAGTTTGTTAAAATCTGGTTTTGGCCCGTTCGCCTCGGAGCGGTCCGTCTTGGCGAGCTTGGAATGGCCGCTGTGGAAAAAGAGCTCGAATTCCGTACTGATCCGATAAAGCACCTTCCCGAGCCAGGCGCCGAAACGGTCGTGGGCGGCGGCAACAGCGCTCTCATCGTGCCGGGATGCGACGTGCAGCGCCAGCCCGGTGGCTAAAGTCAAGCAAAGCCCCAAGCTCGCGAGGCCTGTGGTGAAGCGAGAAG
>DAIESR010000499.1 GCA_027346205.1 Beijerinckiaceae bacterium | reverse complement strand
ATTGCGAAGGGCCAGCGCCTGCCGCCCTTCGGTCTGCCGGTCGCGGCGCTGGCGCCGCTGGAGCGCGCGGCTATGCAGATGCATGAAGGCGGCTATTACATCCGCCTCTCGGTCTATGATCGGCCGGGTGCAGCGGCAGCGATTGCGACGCGCATGGCCGAGTGCAATATTTCGCTCGAAAGCATCATGCAGCGCCGGCGTCCCGGCGACAAAGCCAAGCAGGTCGCGGCGGTGCCGGTCATTCTCATTACCCATGCCACGCATGAAAAGAGCGTTTACCAGGCGCTCGAAGCGGTCGTCGCCGATGGATTCATCGCCGAGAAGCCGCAAGTGATCCGCATCGAGCGCGAATGATTTCCGGGAAAAAGCGGCGGGATGTCACTTGGTCGATCGCGTTGTCAAGAGCCAGGACATCGTCGATCGCATTTTTACCCTTGAGCCCCGTTTCTCCCGGCTGCCCGCAGGGTGCCGGAAAATTGAAGCGGCCTCGCATGATTTCGCGCGTAGATATATTGCATATATTCAAATAAAATGATGTGTATTTGGTGAAGAAATCGGCACGTGACAGCGATACGAACCGATGCCGCTTGCGCTCCCCACCAATTGCTCCTCTGTCGGCTATATTCCGAAGCCTGCGTAAAGAGTAGCTTATTGGAGTGGGGCAGTTCCCAATCCAAGGAGACTCATATGCAGCGATCCGCCGTCCGCCCTGTTTTGGCGTGTCTTGTTGCGATGGCCCTTTGCCTTCTCGGGCTCTCGTTCGACGGCATTGTAGTCGATCGTGCGCAGGCGCAGAGCGTGAAGCCGAGCGAATTGACGCGCGAAGCCATTCTGAACGACCCCGAGGCGCCGGTCGGCGGCAATCCCAAGGGCGATGTCACCATCGTGGCTTTCGAGGATTATAATTGCCCCTTCTGCAAGAAATCCGAGCCTGCTCTGCAAAAGCTGGTCAAGGAGGATGGGCACATCCGCCTCGTCTATAAGGATTGGCCGATCCTCTCCGCCACTTCGGTCTATGGCGCCGAAGTAGCGCTTGCCGCGAAATATCAGGGAAAATATGAGGTCGTGCATCATGTGCTGATGCATATTCCGGGAACGCGCGTCAGCAAGGAGACGATGGACAAGGCGTTGCACCAGTCGGGCGTCGATGTCGATCGCCTCAACAAGGATCTCGCCGCCCATATGGAAGACATTCGCGCGCTGCTCCGGCGCAACAATGCGCAAGCCGAGGGCATGGGATTTCAAGGCACACCGGTCTTCCTCATCGGGCCCTATAAGGTCGCGGCGGCACTCGATTACGAGGGCTTCAAGAAGGTCGTGGCGCAGGCCCGGGCGAAGGAGAAGAAATAGCACTTAGAGCGGCGCTGCGGATGTCGCGGTGACCCTCTCCCTCTATCGGTTCACCCCTCCCTGATCCGCTTCGATTTCGTCGGCTTTCCTGGAGAGATAGCCTTTTCCCAGGCAGGGTCCGGCTTGACGACTTTGATGTCGTCTTGACTCTGCCAACCTTCGACGCCGTCTGGATACCAATAGACGTGCTTATAGCCGAGGATGACGAGGCGCTTCGCGGCATTCCAACTCCCCCAGCAATGCGGATGGCAGAAGGCGACGATAGGCTTCTTAATGTCACCACCTGTCAGAGCGGCGATCCGCGTCTTGAAAGCCGCGGTGAAAGCGGGATCGCTCGTGCCGCTGCCTGCGCCGGCGAGCCAGACAGCACCGGGGATCGAGCGATGCGTCGGCATCCAGGGAATGTCTGGGGAGGTCGAAGCCGACTTCTTGTCCTGGTCGACGACATCGAGGAGAAGCGGCTTCTCGCGCCGGATCATATCGGCCAGCGCTTTGGTGTCGATGACGGTTGCGCCCTTCAATGTGTTCGGCGTGTCGCCATGCATCGCGCCTTGCCAAAGGCCGGACGGCTCCGGCACAGGAGCGGCGGCCGCTGCGGTGAGAAACAGGGCGGCCGCCAAGACAGGAATGATCCGCATCGGGTCCTCAGTTCATGGCCATGGGAAGTGCAAAGCTCTTTTCCCAGTGGCCTTTCTTATTGTCGCTGACCGCGACCGTCACGTCGCCGCTGCGCTGCGGAACCATGCGGAAGCTGATGACCGGATTGGCTGACAAGGAAATGCCGGTGCCGAGTGTGAAGACGAGCCTGTTGCCATCATTTACTTCGATCGTTTGGATGTAGCGCGCCGGTGTGTAATTGCGCGTGACCTGATTCATCTGCATGCCGTTGAAATTCGGATGCCGCACCATCAATGTCGCTTCGGTTGATTTTCCGGGCGTGACGTCTTGCGCGAATTTCATCCGCATCTCGCCCATGCCCTTCATCGCTTCTTCGTCGCTCATGCCCATAGGCGCCGAGCAGCCGCCCGCGGCTTTGATGAATTTCACTGCTTCGACGAGCCTGCCGTCCTGCAGCTCGGCAACCGCATGCATATTGGTGTAGCCGTTCACGCGCACGCGCATCTTGATGACATGCGGGTCGGCGGCCGGGCCGAAAGTGTAATGAGCGGCGACGGGCGAAGGATTGTCGTCGATGACGAAATAGAGCGCTTTGATCGACTTCTTGGGATCGAGCGTGATCGTGATCGGCACCAATGAGGCGTCTTCGGCGCGTGTCGGTGCATCGAGCTTCACGACGGATTCGTCAGGGGTCGCGACTTTGTCGCCGAAGATCGTTTTCTCGATGTCTTTCCAGCGAGCTTCGCGCTGGGCTAGAATGTTTTCCTCATCCGCGTGGGTAGGAAGCGTCGCTCCGATCGTCAGAAGCGAAACGCAAGCGCACAGAGCGGCGCTCGTCAAAAGGCGCGTCATCATCGTTTCCTCCTACTCCCATTCCAGTTCTTTATAGGCTTCGGTCACATTGCGGGCATTGTAATCGTCAAAGAGCTTCCAATTGGCTTTTTCGGATCGGCCGACCGTCCGCATGGCGTGTTCGATCGATCCATTATTCTTGATCTCGGCGCGGACGTCATCGCGCAATAAAGCAAGATAGCGGACGAGATCAGCCGAGGCCGTATTGAAATCGACCATCAGCGGACCATGGCCCGGAACTGCCTTCGGAATATTCATCGCCTTCAGAGCATCAATCTCTTTGAGCCAGCCCGTCAAGCTGCCGTCGAGCACGGGCACCCGGGTCACGAACAGGAGATCTGCCGGCAAGAGGAGACCGCTGCCTTGATCCACCATGGAGAGATCCGAACTCGTATGGGCCGGGCCATGCGCCTTGAAGCGAATGATACGATTGCCGAGATCGATTTCGTCTGCGTCCTTGACCGTCTTTGTCGGCATGACGACGGGGCCGACTTTTGCGGGACCAAGCAGCTCGATGAGGCGCTGGCGATAAAACTCGCCGCGCGCTTCCAGCGCCTCGGGGAGCTTGGCGTGGCCGATTAAGACCGGCTTGTCGTCGAGAAATGCGCCCGCGCCAGAGGCGTGATCCAGATGGACATGGCTCAGCACGACATATTTGATCGGCTTGTCCGTCTTGTCCTTGATGATTTTGCGCAGCCATTGGCCATCGGCCAAGCTACCGCCGCTATCGGTGACGAGCACGGCATTGTCGCCGATGATGAAGCCGATATTGGCGATGGCATCGAGATTGGCCGTGCTCGGTTGCTCGTCGCGGCCGCGGCG
>DAIESR010000480.1 GCA_027346205.1 Beijerinckiaceae bacterium | reverse complement strand
GACGGCCCGTGGCGTCATACTCCACACTTATGTTGACTTCAACACTTGTGTGGAGTAATCCATATTCATGAATGCCCAAGAACTAAAACGCTATCTCGCTAAGCAAGGTTGCACCTTCGAGGTTCACAAGGGCGGAAGCGGCCATCTGACCGTGCGCCTCGGCGATCGAAAGACGCAATTGCCGACGCACGGCGGCCGAAAGGAACTCGGGAAAGGTCTCGTGCAGGCGATCCTGAAAGATTTGGGGCTCGAAAAATGATTGGATACGGCATCACCGTCACCGATGACGAGGGCAGTTTTCTCATTCGTTGCCCGGATTTGCCGGAAGTGATCACTTTCGCGACGAGCGAAAGCGAAATTGAGCGGCATGCGAAAGACGCCATTGAAGAGGCTCTTGCCGCGCGCATTCATGACGGCGAAGACATTCCAGTTGCGAGCCTGTCGCATGAGCGGATCGTCAAATTGCCGCTGATGACGGTCTTGAAAGTTACGCTGTATAAAGAGCTTCGGTCACGGAATATTTCGCGTGCCGAACTCATGCGCCGGCTTGGCTGGCAGCGCGAGTCCGTCGACCGCCTTTTTCGTCTCGATCACGCATCGAAACTCGAACAGCTGGAAGCCGCATTCGCTGCTATCAACGTCGAGCTCGACATGGCCTTCAAGAAGGTTGCGTAGCGGTATTGAGCCTGTCTGAAATCTAATTGCTGCCCAGCGCGATGCGTGCTCTGCCTCGTGACCCAAAACCATCCACACCGCGCGGGCGCGAACCTCGGGAGAAAACTTGTTCGTCGTCTTACTCATAATGGCTCCACCTTCTCAGGAGTTGGAGCCTCCGGCAATCCCGGCGCGGTTCACCTTCGGCCTGCTCCCCTCACGTCCCTCACCAGCGCAAGAACCGCCGGCCCGCAATTGCGCCGATCATCACGACAATAATCGTAGCAAGCCCATACCAGGTCGCGAAAAAGAGCGGCGAATCATCCGGGCAGTGAGTCGCATAGATCGCAGCTCCCATCGCCGCGGCGAGGAGGCCGGCACCAGCGCCGGCGAGAGTCGGATTGGTCGGCGCCCCGCGCTTCAGCACGATCAGCGCGCCAACCAACGGTCCAAACGACAGAACCGGAACGAAAAACACGCAAGCGGCCGCATAATGCCCCATGAGGCTCGCATGCCAGTGTGCCTCCGGGACCACGAGGAGTTTGGTCACGACCGCCGCAGCGAGAATCAGAGCCAGGACGCCGAACATGATCAGGCAAGCGCGCAGATCGGCACCCGGGCGCACGAGCCGCTGCGCCGTCGGCAAGGCGCAGGCAAGGAGCACCCAGGGAAAAATCAGCTTGAAGAGGATCCGCGGCTCGGGGAGCATCGCCATGAGATGCGGACGCGGGCCGAGAGCGATCGCATAGACCAAGATCGAAAGGATAATCCCCGGCAGCAGGCAGAGCGCCAGCGCAAGCGTCATCGGCGTTTTCGGGCCGGCTTGGTCGGCGGCAAGGGCGCGGATGAGGTTCTCGGTCTTCATATCTTAAGTCTCATCAGCCCTGTCTCGAAAATTTCGCGGCCAGCGCGGCGAGGCCCCTGTGCAGCGCCACCCGCACGGCCCCGGGACTCATGGAAAGATCCGCCGCCGTCTCAGCGATCGAAGCGCCCGCGACCGCGATCGATCTCACCACTTTGCGCTGGACGGCCGAAAGACTGTCGAGATGGCGGTCGATATCGGCGCCGATCAGACTCGGCTCTTCCGTCTCGGCCGCGAGACTCTCGGAGAAATCTTCGAGCGGCAGATGAATCCGGCGTCCCCGTCGCCGCAAAAAGTCGATGACCTTGTGCCGCGCAATGGTGAAGACCCAGGGCGCGACCGGAGCGGTCTCGATCCAGGTCCGGCGCTTCAAGTGAACGGCGAGCAAAATCTCCTGCACAATGTCCTCGGCATCGGCGTCGGGAGCGGCGCTTCTGGCGCCTGCGCTGCGCAGCTTCGTGCGCCGCTCACTCGCCCGCAGCAGGCTTTCCCATTCGCTTTCCCGCTCGTTCCGCAAGGGTCCCTCAATATCTTCGTCCCGCGAAGGCCTGCTGTTACATGCCCGCTCACAACCAGTTTGTCACGCTTTCGTGATACTCAATTGTACGGCGTTCCGTAACGCAGGATGGCGTCGCCGCGAAGACATTGACGTGCGATCGTTTTCGGTCGTCGAGAACATGCTCTAACTTTTTGAGCGCCGAAGATTTCCGGTGCTCCTCCCCCTCAAACTCATATCGGGAAGAGTTTCATGACGACAAAGACCATGATCACCGCGGTGATCGAAATCTTCGTCTATCCTAACGCATGGCCGACGCATGGCGTCTGGGCGACCTGCTTTCTCATCGTAATCTGCCGTGGCCCCGGCATGCTCTCGCTCGATCATCTCATCGCGCGGGCCTTCGGTCTCGCGCGGCCGCGGAACCTGTAATGGCAAATCTTTCAACAGGAGCGTCATTGCGAGGAGCTGCGCGACGAAGCATATGTGGACGGCTATGGACTTGGATTCTCCTCAGAAAGATCTGGTATAAATCGGCACCAGGGCCGCAGGATCACCATTGCGAACAAAGTCAGCAAAGCGAGGCTGGCGCCCATGACGAAAGTGGCCGTGGGACCGAAAACTGCCCAAAGCGCGCCGGCCGTGAGACTTGCTGCGAATGTCGTGAGGCCCGAAAGAAAGCTGAAGATGCCGAAGCCCGTGCCGCGCAATGTGCTCGGGGCGGTATCGGCGACAAGGCTCGCCATGAGGCCCTGCGTCAGGCCCATCTGCAACCCCCATAGTCCACCGCCGATCAAAGTCGCGGCGACATTGGGCACGAAGCCGAGCAGAAGATTTGCAATGATGAAAACAGCAACGCCGGCAGCAAGAATTCTGTAGCGGCCAAATCTGTCGGAAAGAGCGCCTGCCGGCCAAGCGGCGATGGCAAAGACGATGCTCATGACGAGCATCACAAGAGGCGCGAGCGAATCCGAGAGGCCCACCGATTTCGCCCGCAGCACGAGAAAGGCCTCGCTGAACCGGGCGAGCCCGAGCAGAGCGCCGATCGCAGCGACCGCCCAATAGGCGCGCGGCAGGCGCCGAAAAGCCGCGAGCGACAGAGGAAATTTTCCGTCCCTATTGGCCGCGACCGATGGCTCTTTCACCTTTCCCGCAATCAAGGCGAAGGACAGAACAGCCGGCACGACAGCGATCCAGAAGACGATCGTGAAATGTCCGCCGGTCAGCTCCATCAAAAGTATAGCCAGAAGTGGCCCCAAGACGGCTCCGACAGTGTCGAGCGACTGCCGCAATCCAAACGCGGCGCCGCGTATCTGATAGGGGGTAAGATCGGCGATCAGCGCATCGCGCGGCGAGCCGCGAATCCCTTTGCCGACACGATCGATGAAACGCGCGAGCAAGATCCAGCCGACGGATGACGCGAGCGGAAACATCGGCTTCGCCAGGGCTGCGAGGCCATAGCCGGCGGCGGCGAACCTTTTGCGCTTTCCCGCGTGATCGCTGAGCACGCCGGAGAAAATCTTCACGATCGAGCTGGTCGCATCCGCCGTGCCTTCAATGAGGCCAACGACAAGTGTCGAGGCTCCGAACGCTGCGACGAGATAGAGCGGCAGGATCGTATGGATCATTTCCGAAGAAGCATCCATGAGCAGAGAAACGAAGCCGAGCGTGACGACGCTGCCGGGAATCTGCCGCCAGTTCAACAGGGCGCGAAAATCGCCGATCTTGCCCGGCACGCGCTCGGCCATGGCTCCTACCTTCCTCCATGAATGCTTGCCGACAATATCGCGTGCCTATTTTTCGTCAGGCACGCTCGCATAGACCAGACATCATCCTATTGGCCGACAGCGCCGCTATGGTCCGGTTCCATCGCGAAAGCCGCTGCAAAAAGCGCGCGCGTGTAATCGCTTTTCGCATGGGCGACAATCTCTTCCGGCGTGCCTTGCTCGACGACCTGCCCTTGCCGCATCACGATGATGCGATGGGCGAGCGCGCGCACCACTTTAAGGTCATGGCTGATGAAGAGATAGGCGAGGTTCCGCCGGTCTTGCAGCGCGCGCAAAAGCTCGACGATCTGCGCCTGCACCGACATGTCGAGCGCCGAGGTCGGCTCATCGAGCACGACGAACTTCGGCTCCAGCGCCAAAGCGCGCGCGATCGCAATGCGCTGTCTCTGGCCGCCGGAAAATTCATGCGGATAACGATCCATGAGCGCGGGATCGAGACCGGCATCCACCAAAGCGTGGGCTACGATCTCGCGCCGCGCTTCGAAGCCGAGGCTCTTGTCTTGCACGCCCAGACCCTCGGCCACGATGTCGGCGACGGACATGCGCGGCGAGAGCGAGCCATAGGGGTCCTGAAAGACGATCTGCATGTCCCGACGCAACGACCGCATCGCCTTGAAGCCGAGCGCATCGATCGGCCGGCC
>DAIESR010000566.1 GCA_027346205.1 Beijerinckiaceae bacterium | reverse complement strand
TCTTTCTGCTCTACAAGGGCACGAGCGAGATCCATCAACGCATGGAAGGTGACGAGCCGGACAAGGAGACGGGAGGTGGCCGGGCACGCTTCGGCATCGTGGTCGCACAGATCGTGGTGCTCGATATCGTTTTCTCTTTCGACAGCGTTCTCACGGCGGTCGGCATCGCCGACCATTTATGGGTCATGGCTGTCGCTATCATCATCGCCATCCTGATCATGCTGCAGGCGTCGAAGCCGCTTGCGGCTTTCGTCGACCGACATCCCACGGTGAAGATGTTGGCGCTGAGCTTTCTGTTGCTGATCGGCATGACTCTGATTGCCGACGGTTCCGGCTTCGAGGTACCTAAGGGATACATCTATGCCGCGATCGGCTTCTCCATCGCAGTCGAGGCTTTGAACCAGTTCGCAGCACGCCGGAGCAAGCGGACCGCATTGGTGGAGCGGGCCGGCGCGCAGACCACAGCAACTCCGAAAGGCGAGACAAGAGACGCCGAGAAGCTACCAAATTGAGAGCTGTTCAGTCTTGAAGCCGTTGATTGTGGGAAGCTGCTTCGATTTGGATTCGTGCTGCCTCCGCCATCGGGGGACAAGTTTACCTTACCGTAGCTGTGGAAAGCGAATTCACCCAATAGACGAATCATCTCAGATCGGGAAACTTAGAGCTGATTCATTTGTGTCGCTCGGCATAGAAGGCACGCAGAAGGATCCACTCGTTCTTGCCGATTCCAGTGCCTAGCTCCAGGGCAAGCTCCATTGTCCACGGACTTGTTCCAACACCGGAATCGTGACTGCCGTAAAGCTATTGCATGGGGGCCTCACGATGTGATTCTGTTCGGCTGACGGTCGCTGGTGTGAGTCGGCGGCGTCGTCGGACAGGATTGCAGTGGGATTCACGCGCGCATTAGCCGGATGCGTAAATCCAATTCGATGCGAGCGTGTGATTCAAGCTCATGCTGTGCTGCGCCTTCGTTGGGCAGCATCGAGTCTTGCCGCGCTTCAGCATTCCTTTTGCGACAAAATCGCAAAATTCGTCTCAGGACTCAGGCATGTCGCTTTCGCAAATCGAACTCGCGCAGACAGAGAATCCGGTGGATCTGGTCGAGAGGATCGCCCTGTATCGGCAATGGTCTTTCGATCGCGAGGAGGATGACGAAATTTCGATCGGGGTGGCGGGCAGCTGGACCGATTACAATATCGCCTTTACTTGGCTTCCTGAAATCGAGGCTCTGCATGTCGCCTGCGCCTTCGATCTCAAAGTGCCGCTCGCGCGCCGCAATGAATCGATGGCGCTGATTTCCTTGATCAACGAGCAGCTCTGGGTCGGCCATTTCGACATTTGGCCGCAAGACGGCGTGATCATGTTTCGTCACACGCTTTTGCTCGCGGGCGGCGCCACGCTCAATCCGATGCAATGCGAAGCCGCATTGAGCAATGCGGTCGTGGCATGCGAACGTTATTATCAGGCCTTCCAATTTGTGATCTGGGCCGGCAAGACTGGCCGCGAGGCACTCGACTCGGCGATGATCGAAACGCAAGGTGAAGCCTGAGATGAATCCATCCGGCGGGGGGGCGTCCTTTCCCGCTTCCCTGGTTCTCGTCGGCGCTGGCAAGATGGGCGGCGCCCTGTTGCAGGGCTGGCTCGATCTTGGGCTAGAACCTCGGCGAATACGATTGATCGAGCCGCAGCCTGCGCCAAATATCCTTGCCCTTTGTGCCGAACGCGGCGTTAGGCTCGTTCAGAACCAGACATCGACCGAGGAACCGCCCGAAGTTCTCGTCCTCGCCGTCAAGCCGCAGATGCTGGAGACTGTGGCGCCTGCGCTCGCTGCCTTGGTGGGCGAGGCGATGCTCGTCATTTCCATTCTCGCCGGCAAGACGATGAAAGACGTGCTCGATCGGCTGCCGCGGGCGCGTGCCGTGGTGCGGGCCATGCCCAATTTGCCGGCTGCCATCGGGTGCGGCATCACTGGCGCGATCGCCAATAGCGCGGTGACACCGGACCAACGGCAGAGCGCTGACGCGCTTCTTTCGGCGATCGGCCAAGTCGAGTGGCTTGCGGATGAGGGGTTGATCGACGCGGTGACCGCCGTTTCGGGCTCGGGGCCGGCTTATGTTTTCTATCTTGCCGAATGTTTGGCCGAGGCTGGCCGAGCTGCCGGCTTGCCGGCGGATACGGCTGCGCGCCTCGCTCGAGCCACGATCGAGGGCTCCGGCGCGCTTTTGGCGCAAAGGATCGATCAATCGCCGGCGGAACTACGTGAAAGCGTCACCTCGCCTGGCGGCACGACGGCGGCCGCCCTCGACGTTCTCATGGGCGATGAGGGCCTGAAGCCGCTGATCGAAAAAGCCGTCTTGGCCGCGAAGAAACGCGCCGGAGAACTGTCCGGTTGACGGCCGTGCCTCTAGGGGTGACAGCCCGCCTTGGAATGTGGCGCCCGGAGCGATAAGCTCAGGGTATCGGGGGCTGCCATCCGGGAGGCATTCATGACGCAAGAGATCAATGACGCCGGACAGGTTCCCGCGCCGAAAGAAGGGGTTGCCGCCGCTCCTGCGGCGAACCCGAAGGACGCCATTATCGCGGCTCTGCTCGAACTCGCGGGCGAGCGCAATTGGGAAGATATCTCGCTCACCGATGTCGCGACGCGGGCGAATGTGACGCTGTCAACCTTCCGCGATCTTTTTCCGTCGAAAGGCGCAGTTCTCGCCGCCTTCGAGCGCAAGATCGACAAAGAAGTTCTCGACGGCATTAGCGATGAGCTGGTGGACGAGCCGCCGAAGGAAAGGCTCTTTGACGTCCTGATGCGCCGGCTCGATAGTCTCGCGCCCTATCGGCTGGGCCTCGAAGGCATTTTTGAATGGACGTCGCATGATCCCATGGCTGCCGCGGCAGTCAATCGGCTGATGCTTAATTCGATGCGCTTCATGCTGGAGGCGGCGGGCATCGATTCGGAAGGGCCCGTCGGCGTCTTCAAGCTGCAGGGCCTCGTCATGGCATGGCGGCGCGTGATGCAGACATGGTTTTCGGATGATGATCCGGGGCTCGCCGCGACCATGGCCACGCTCGACCGGGAATTGACGCGGGGCGAAAAGCTCGTCGCGCGGGCCGAGGATTTGAGCCGCCTGACCTCGCCGCTGGTTTCTATCGCTCGCGCTCTGTTCGAACGCCGCCGTGGCACGCATAGTTCATCACGGGAGCGTTGGGAGGATGAGGAGGAGAAACGAGAGCACCGGCCGCTTTGAGGGGCGAGCATTTGCACTCTTTCAAAATATTGGAGCATGTCCAAAATATTGGAGTGTGGCTCCGCCCGGAAAAGCCCACCAACTTTTCCGGGAGATGCACTTTTCAGGATGCTTGAGCATGTCCTGGCTCGGAAAAGTCTACCAACTTTTCCGGGACATGCTCGGTCGGCTTCATATTGGCTCGGCTTGGCTCGTCGTATTCGCCGGCATCGATGGCGCGGATCTGACGTTCGAGCTGTGCGATGACATGGGAAGCGAAAGAACCGAGGTGCAGATAAAGCGCTGTCATCATCAACACATATTCGATAGCCAGCAGGTTCTTCAGGTCGCAGGTGGAGAGGCAGCGTAAGACGGGCATGATAAGGGCGCGATCGCGCGCCAGTAAGCGCCAAACCAGACGTCCGAAAGGCAGCAAATCTCGGGTCATGGTTGCAGGCGCGGCGCTCCATCCGCGCGCGGGCGCTTTCAAGGCTTGCGCCGCCTTCGACACTCTCTTGAAGAAAGCCTCTGGCTCATAAACTTTGGCAAGGACTTGCTTATAGTCCTCTAAAATGCCGCGACGCGGCCGGGTAGGGATGAAGTTGAGACCACCCGTGCATTGGTCGCCGTGATCGGGCAAGACCTCGTCATAGCCTGGATAGAGGCGTCCTTCCCCTTCGAGGCGCCGGGTCAATTGCGTATTGGGCAGCGCGGTCAAGAGGCCGACCATGCACACTGGGATGCTGGTCGCGTCGATGCAATCCGCCATCGCATCCGCGACCTCGTCGCCGTCGGTATCGAAGCCGATGATGAAACCGGCAAGAACGAAGATACCGGCAGAATAGATGGTGAAGATGCTTTCTTGCAGGGCCCGCCGTGTATTTTGTTTCTTCTGCGCGGCGAGGAGGGTCTTGGTGTCGGGGCTCTCGATCCCGATGAAGACCGCGAAGAAATTGGCTGCCCGCATCATCATCAAGAGTTCCGCATCGTCGGCGAGATTGATCGACGCTTCAGTCGAGAATTTGAATGGATAATTGCGTTGCTCTTGCCACGCTTGCAATTTGGGCAGGAGACGCTTCAAGGCTTTTTTGTTGCCGATCAGATTATCGTCGACGAAATCGACATGACCGCGATGGCCGAGCTCATAGAGCCTGTCCAATTCCTGCAATATTTGGTCATTGGTCTTGGCGCGCGGCACTTGCCCGTAAAGCTCGATAATGTCACAAAATTCGCAATTGAATGGACAGCCGCGCGAAAATTGCACGCCGGGATAGAGATAGTTTTTGAAATTCAAAAGATCATAGCGCGGGACCGGAGTCTTGGTCACGTCAACTTGGAACTTTGCCGCTTCGAACCGGCCGGTGCGGATGCCCGCATCCCAAGCGGCCACGAATTCGTCGATTATGTTTTCGGCTTCGCCGAGAACAAGGAAATTGGCATCGGCGAAGAAATGCGGGCTCGATGTTGCATCCGGTCCGCCGATGCAAATCGGTTTGCCGAGCGCCCTCGCGCGTTCGATGAGGCTAATCACATCGGGCTGCTGGGGTCGCATGCCTCCTGTCATTACAAGATCGGCCCACGCCCAATGTTCGTCGGTCAATTCTTCGGAGTTTCGGTCGACGAGGCGACAAATCCAGCTCTGCGGCAGCAGCGCCGCGACAGTTATCAAGCCGAGCGGCGGGGCCGGCCAGTGCGCACCCCAAACCTCGCAAGCGCCCCGGAAGCTCCAGAACGAATTCGGATTGAAGCTCGGAAAGACGAGTAAAACATTAGTCAATCCGCCTTCTCCTTCCAGGTGAACGCTGATTATCTAAATTATCTTACGTGAAGATCAAGCCGAGCGCCATCGATTCCGAGAAAAAAGCATAGCCTATCACGTTACCATAAGCCGAATAGCTACGGATCGCTTTGGTAGTTTATATCTATACTACAGATTTTACGCTTTGAAATACGACGCTGTGCGCAGCAAAGATTCATGCAGCCTTCTGCTTCGGTCTCACTTCGGCCGAATAGTCCTCGACGAAGCTCCGAGACAAGGCGCCGGGCGTGAATTTATAAGGCCCGATCTCGGAGACCGGCGTAACCTCGGCCCCAGTGCCGCAGATGAAGGCTTCTTGGAAGCCAGCCAGCTCTTCCGGCATGATCCGGCGCTCGACGACCTCGACGCCGCGGCGATGTGCCAGATCGATCACCGTCCGCCGGGTGATGCCATTGAGAAAGCAATCGGCGATCGGCGTGTGAAGGACGCCGTCGGCGATGAAGAAAATATTTGCGCCGGTGCACACGGCGACGCGGCCTTCCCAATCGAGCATCATCGCATCGGCATAGCCGCGCCGTTCCGCCCGATGTTTCGAGATCGTGCAGATCATATAGAGACCGGCTGCCTTGGCGTCGCTCGGTGCCGTGCGCGGGTCGGGCCGGCGATATTCGGCGATGTCGATGCGAATGCCTTTCATCTTTTCATTGACGTCGAACATGCTCGGCCAGGGCCACACAGAAATCGCGACATTGATCGTCGAATTCTGGGCCGCGACCGCCATCATCTCGCTGCCACGCCAGGCGACCGGGCGAACATAGCAATCCAACAAATTATTCTTGTTGACGACGAGCTGTTTGGCCGCATCGAGTTCTGTCACCAAATAGGGGATTTCGAAATCGAGGACATTGGCAGAGTGTTTGAACCGTTCGGAATGTTCGGTCGATTTGAAGATCTGTCCGCCATAGGCGCGCTCACCTTCGAAGACACAGGAGGCGTAATGAAGGCCATGCGACAGAACGTGAAGCTTCGCATCCTGCCAGGCGACGAGCTCGCCGTTCATCCAGATGAAGCCCTCGCGCTGGTCGAATGGCACAACGGACATCAATCGCACTCCTCTGGGATCGATTATGGATCAGCAAGGCTCGGTTTGCCTTCGCGTCGTGCACATTATGACTCTCGTAATTTACAAGTCTCGCATCTTTGTCGCAGACCGGAAAGCCTGTCCATGTAGGCCTCTGCGCGCGCAGGAGCGGCTATAAAGACCTTGTTCCGAACGCTATGGCTATTATTACGGGTAGCAATCTTGGCGAAATATGTCAATATAGCTGACTTAAATCAATATGACTGACTTAAATTTGCTTCAGGCGATCCCGCAAAAGGACGAAATATGGAGTCCGAGCCGCGAATCAAAGCCGCCGATCGGGTAAGCGCTGTGGCGCGCGCCGCGCCTGGAGATACGGCGGAACCGGAGCCCCTGTTCGATCTCATCGAACTCTTGTTTTTCGCCTATCGCGATTTCGTGGGCGACGCTGATCGTCTGCTCGAAAGCTATGGTTTCGGCCGCGCCCATCATAGAGTCTTGCATTTCGTAAACCGCAGGTCCGGCCTTACCATTGCCGAATTGCTCGACATATTGAAGATCACGAAGCAGAGCCTCAACCGTGTGCTCAAGGAACTTCTCGACAAGGGTTATGTCGAGGCCCGTGCCGGCATGAATGACCGCCGTCAGCGGCAACTCTATCCGACCGTGGCAGGGACCGCTCTGGCACTCGATATCGCTCGCCTGCAATCGCAACGCTTCAGCCGTGTTTTTTCGGAGACGTCCGAGAATGCACGTGCGGACGCGATCGCTTTTCTCCTTTCGATGATCGATCCATCGGAAAGGGACAAGGTCGCGGCGCTCGTGGCTTCCGGCGCCCGCTTTCCATCCCAAGAGGTGAATAACGAGTCGGACAAAATTCTGGACAAGCCGTCGGATGATGCGTCGTGACTGAGTTTCCCGCAGAGCTGGCCCTGCCGGTACCGGCTGATGATGCGGCGCATCTTCTCATTGTCGATGATGATCAGCGCATCCGCGTCTTGCTGCGGCGTTATATGGCTCAGCAGGGTTATCGCGTCACGCTCGCCGCCGATGCCGAAGAAGCGGACGCTTGCCTCAAGAGATTTTCCTTCGATCTCATCATTCTCGACGTGATGATGCCGGGTCAGAACGGCTTCGATTTCGCGGCAAAGCTGCGGGCCGATGCCACCGATCTTGCGCAAGTGCCGATTCTCATGCTCACAGCCCGAACCGAGACGGATGATCGGATTCACGGCTTTGAAAATGGTGTCGATGATGTTCTCGGCAAGCCGTTTGAGCCGCGTGAGCTCTCCTTGCGCGTCGCCTCCATCCTGCGGCGGGCGAAGCCGCATCCGATTGCGACGCAAGTAAGTCATGTTCGTTTTGGCGGCTTCGGCTTCGATCTTGGACGCGGCGAGCTGCGCCGCGGCGACGAGCTTATCAGGCTGACTGAGCGCGAGCGCGAAATGCTGCGGCTATTGGCTGAAAACGCCGGCGAAACGGTGACGCGCGAGGCCTTGGCAGGGCCGGGCGGCGCTGGCAATGAACGCACGGTCGATGTGCAGGTCAACCGGCTGCGCCGCAAGATCGAGCGTGACCCAGCCAATCCGTTGCATTTGCAGACGGTGCGCGGCTCAGGCTATCGTCTCCTCCTTGACGGTTGAGCGGGGCCATTTCATGAGCCTCGCCCTGACTGCCTATCTTGCCCGGCCCCGCACGCTCTGGCGTCGCTTCACGCGCAAGATCGCATCGATGATGCCGAAGGGGCTTTATGCGCGCTCCCTGCTCATCGTCATCCTGCCGATGGTCATCCTGCAGACAGTCATCACCTATGTCTTCCTCGAGCGGCATTGGCAGCTCGTCACGCATCAGCTTTCGACGGCGCTGACGCAAGACATCGCAGCCATCATAGACATCCATAAATCCTATCCGCAGGACAAGAATGAAGAGACGCTGACGCGGATCGCCCAGGAGCGCATGCATATAGACGTCGAATTCATGCCCAAGGGATCGTTGCCGTCACCTTTGCCGAAGCCGTTCTTTTCGATCGTCGATATTGCGCTCTCCAACGAGATACGCCGGCAGATCGGACGTCCCTTCTGGCTCGATACGGTCGGCCGCTCCAATCTCATCGAAATTCGAATTTTACTTGATCATTCGATTCTGCGTGTCATCGCCAATCGCAGCGCATCCTATGCCTCGAATTCCTATATTTTCATTCTATGGATGCTCGGCACGTCCTTCGTGCTGATCGTCGTCGCGATCGCTTTCCTGCGCAATCAGATCAAGCCGATCCTGCGGCTCGCAACGGCGGCGGAGGCTTTCGGCAAGGGACGCGATGCCGAGTTTCGGCCTCGCGGCGCGCGCGAA
>DAIESR010000449.1 GCA_027346205.1 Beijerinckiaceae bacterium | reverse complement strand
GCCTTGGTTAAACCGAAAGATCCGCTCGACCATGTGAAGCGCCTGCGCTTCCATCAAAAGCTCGCGAGCGCACGCGAACTCGGGCTGCTGCGGTGAGCGAAAGAGTGTCTATCTGGACCGATGGCGCCTGTTCCGGCAATCCCGGCCCCGGCGGCTGGGGCGCCATACTCACCTATGGCGCAAAAAACAAGGAACTGTCTGGCGGCGAGCCCGCGACGACCAATAATCGCATGGAGCTGATGGCGGCGATCCAAGCGCTCGAAGCGCTCACCCGCCCCTGCGACGTCGATCTCTATACGGATTCCGCCTATCTCAAGGGCGGCATCACGAGCTGGCTCGCCGGCTGGAAGCGCAATGGCTGGAAGACGGCCGACCGCAAGCCGGTCAAGAATATCGAACTCTGGCAAAGGCTCGAAGCGGCGACGGGTCCGCACAAGATCCAATGGCATTGGGTCAAAGGCCATGCCAATGACGCGATGAACGAACGCGCCGACGCGCTCGCACGCGAAGGCATGCGACCCTTTTTGATCAAGCGTGCCGCAAGAGCTGCCGCGCCGCCGCCGAAAGGCAATGAGCCTTAAGCATCATGGCCGGGCTTGTCCCGGCCATCCACGCGGTTCAAATAAGCTGGACGCGGAATGGCTTCATCGACGCCGCGACGGATGTTTCTCTCTCACGGCATTTAAAAAATTCGAGCGTTGATGCCTCGTCTCAATATGGATGGCCGGGACAAGCCCGGCCATGATGGCGGTGAGAGACTTTTCGCCAACCCGCGCGTAACTTCGCTCAGATCTGTCCCAGCAAAGCGTCCGCGCCGGAAGTCTCCGCCTTGCCGATCGATTCTTCGACATTCAGAATCTTGACGATCCCGTCGTCGACGAACATGGAAAAGCGCTGCGACCGCAGGCCGAGGCCGCGTTCGGTGAGATCGAGCGTGAGGTCGATCGCCTTAGTGAAGACGGCACTGCCATCGGCAAGAAAAAGAATCTTGCCATCCCCGCCCGATTGTTTCGCCCAGGCATCCATGACGAAGACATCGTTCACGGAAACGACCGCGATCTCGTCGATGCCTTTTGCTTTGAACTCCGCCTCCTTGGCAAGAAAGCCCGGCAGATGATTCATGCTGCAGGTCGGCGTAAAAGCGCCGGGAATGCCGAAAAGCACGACCTTGCGCCCCTTGAATATCTCGGCCGTCGTGCTTGCTTTCGGCCCCTCAGGCGTCATCACCGTGAATATCACATCCGGCAATGAATCTCCGACCTTGATCGACATGAATCTGTCCTCACAATAATTTCACGGCAAAGCTTGAAGCATATTCAAGGAAGACGGGAAGTCGTTTCCTACATAGTGAACATCGGACATGTTCGAGATCTGAGGCACCGCCCCCTTGATGCTGCGCTGTCGCGGGCCAACCTAAAGCACAACCCGGCCAGCGTGAAGCAGGAAAGCAGCCAGCATCAAGGCGCTTTCGCCACGGCGAGCGGCAATGTGAACTCATAGGCCTTGTGAGCGCCTGTGAGAGTCAGGCGCGCAGAGACACGACCCGCGAACGCATCCGGCATCTCGACCGGCACGAGGGAAAAACTGTTCGGCCCGGTCTTATGCGTTTCGAAGGCCCATCCATCGGGGCCTTCCGCAAAGAGATCAATGGCCGGCATAGTGCCTTTCCAGACCAATGACCAATGCGGCTTGGCGTGATCCGCCGGCGTATCCGTTCCGGCGCTGATTACGACATTTTTCGCAACCTCGGCCGAAGGCAATATTGAAGGCACAAGCGCCTTGGCCGCCATGATGGCCATGCGCTCCGGACTGTCGCCGCCTTGTGGCAGAAGCAATTCCGCATGGCCCTTGACCGGCACGCAAATACGTTCGCAGACGGCATAATCGAAGGTGAGAGCGAGACCCGAGGGCTTCGTCGCATCGCGCGGCGTCACACGTATCGGAAAGGTGACGCCGCCGCGATAGCCGAAAGCCTCGATCCCACCCTCGTCGAGACGATTAGGCGCCGGATAAAGAACCTCGGCATTTGCGACATTTTCCGAGCCTGTAAAGGAGAATTGCGGCGGTACGCCAGCCTCGCCGGACAGACGCCAATAAGTGACGGCTTTCGGCGAGAGCTTGATCTCGACGGCGGCATCATAAACGCCCTTCGAGAACCCGCCGGCTATGAGGCGCATCCGGGCCGTGCCACGTGCTTGCTCGGACCAGGAGCTTGCAAAGGGATCGGACTTGGCTGGGAGACCGGCGAGAGAAAAAAGCGTCGCGAGAGCAAACGAAGCAGCACGAATGGACTGGCAAAAGCGCCATGCCGACACCAACATATCAACAGGACGAACCAGGTTTCCGACGCGCGCAAAGGGGCTGGAAGGACTTTTGCATAGAATCGTCATAGAATAAAACCTGTCCCGTCGACGACTGGAGTTTTCTCGCAACCAGGGGCGCCCATCTCGATTTCGGCACCCGTCTGTTGCATCATGAACGAGGCACAGACAAGGCGCGGACGATGGTGGCGATCACACATATGGATGTACACGGACAGAAGGACAAGCGCAACGGCTATCTCGACGGTCAATTGCTGCTTGCCATGCCGAACATGCCGGACGACCGCTTTGCCCGCTCGGTGATCTATATGTGCGCCCATTCCGACGAAGGCGCGATGGGGATCATCATCAACCACCCAGCCCCCAGTGTCGATTTTTCGGAGCTTCTCGTGCAGCTCGAAGTCATTGCGCCGGATGAGGCGATCAGGCTGCCGCCAAAAGCCGGCTCCGTTCCCGTGCTCAAAGGCGGGCCGGTCGAAACGGGGCGGGGCTTCGTACTGCATTCCAACGATTTCTATATCGACAATTCCACTCTGCCGATCGATGCGACCGTGTCTCTCACCGCCACCGTCGACATATTGCGCGCCATCGCGCATGGCGCGGGCCCTGGTCAAGCCGTGTTAGCGCTCGGCTATGCGGGCTGGTCGCCCGGCCAACTGGAGGAGGAGTTGCAGCAAAACGGCTGGCTGACCTGCCCGGCGGATGCCTCGCTCATCTTCGATACCCCGCTCGAGTCGAAATATGACAGCGCCTTGCGCAAACTCGGGATCGATCTCAGCCTCCTGTCCACTGATTTCGGCCACGCCTGACCGATCACGCTGCAATGTCACGACATCTTCTCAGGCCGCGGCAATCGTCGCAGCGCCGACAAGTTTGCGTGCCTCGGCTGCGCTGATCGGATGGCCGAAGAGATAGCCCTGCGCATATTCGCAACCGAGCTGATAGAGTTCGATTGCATCGGACTCGGATTCCGCGCCTTCGGCGACGACATCCATGCCGAGATCATGCGCCAATGTGACGATCGAGCGCAAAATCACCGGCCGCGCGCCCTTGCCGTTCTGATGAACGAAAGAGCGATCGATCTTGATCGTGTCGAAAGGGAAACGCTGCAGATAAGAGAGGGATGAATAGCCGGTACCGAAATCATCGAGGGAGAGGCCGGCGCCGAGTTCACGAATGCGCGTCAAGATCTGCGCCGCATATTCCGGATTTTCCATCACCAGACTTTCGGTCAGCTCGAGCTTCAACGTGCCGGGTGCGACATTGCAGCGGCCGAGGACCGTTTTGACATCATGCAGAAGATCATGCCGTAGTAATTGCCGCGAAGAGACGTTGACGCTGGCGAAAAGCGGCGGATCGACATCGAGCGCTGCTTGCCAAGCGGCAAGCTCGCGGGCGGTGCGCTCCATCGCGAAAATCCCAAGATCGACGATGCTGCCGGTCTCTTCGGCAATCGGAATGAATTCCGCTGGCCCCAATCGGCCCAGCCGCGGATGATCCCAGCGCAGCAGCGCTTCGAAACCAGCGACGGTGCGATCTTCTAGCCGCACGATCGGCTGGAAAAAGACATTCATTTCGGCGCGATCGAGCGCCCGCCGTAAATCCGCTTCGAGCGTCAGCCGATCAGCGCCGAAGGCGCGCATCGACGGCCGAAATACTTCGATGCGATTGCCGCCGACGCGCTTGCCGAAACGGACCGCGATCTCGGCATCATTCAGCATGTCTTCGCGCTTTGGATGCAATTGCGGATCAAAGAGCGCAATGCCGATCGAAGCCGACAAGGGCACTTCCCTCTCGCCGAAAGTGACCGGGGTCGACACGGCACGCCTGATGACATTGGCGAGTGCGATGACCTGATCCGTCTCAAA
>DAIESR010000447.1 GCA_027346205.1 Beijerinckiaceae bacterium | reverse complement strand
GATAGAGTGGGCACGGCCTGCGCCAAGGCCTCGCAATGGGCTTCGATGTCCTTCGATCCGAGCACGAGATTGCTGAGCCAGAGCGTCAAGCAATCGACGACGAGGAGCCTGTCTGGCGCCGTTTCGCGGCGTAGCACTTCAGCTATATCGATCTGTTCTTCGACGACACGCCAATGGGCGCCGCGTTCGGCCCGGTGCTTGGCGATCCGCTGTGCCATTTCTTCATCGCCCGCGGTGGCGGTCGCGATCAGCACAGGTGTCTTGCCGGAGGCCTCGGCGAGGCTTTGCGCATAGCGGCTCTTGCCGGAGCGGGCCCCGCCTAGGATAAGGAGGCTGCCGACGCTGTGTGGCGCCAAGGATTGATCGGTCATGAGCGGCTCCGGCGGGTCCAATGAGCACATATATTGATTTCTGTTCGGATCTTCGCGCGGGCGAAGCCGCTTGCCAATCGCCTCTTGACAAGCGCCCCGCTTGCTCGTGACACCAGGGCAGTTTTTCTTAGCGGTGATCCCGATGATGAGACCTTCCGCCCTTTTCGTGATGCTCCTTGTCGCGTCAGTCATGCTCGGCACGGGCAGGCCGATGGCCGCCGATCGCGTCGTCAATATCTATAATTGGAGCGATTATATCGCGCCAAAAGTGCTGGAGGACTTCACCAAGGAGACGGGTATCAAGGTCGTTTACGACACTTATGATTCCAACGAGACTTTGGAGACGAAGCTGCTCGCCGGCAACACCGGCTATGATGTCGTCGTGCCATCGGGCACATTTCTCGAACGACAGATCACGGCCGGTCTTTATCAAAAGCTCGACAAAAGCAAACTACCGCATGCAAGCGGGCTTTGGCCCGATGTGATGAAGCGGCTCGCTGTCTATGATCCCGGCAATCGATATGCTGTCGATTATATGTGGTTCACCACTGGCCTAGCCTTCAATGCCGAGAAGGCGCGCGAGCGCCTTGGCACAATGCCGCTCGATTCATGGGACATTCTCTTCAAGCCGGAGCTTTTGAAGAAATTCGCCGATTGCGGAATCTATGTGCTCGACAGTCCCGAGGATCTTTTCACCATTGCGTTGAATTATTTGCATCTCGATCCGAATTCGAAGCGGCCCCAGGATCTACGCCGCGCCGGCGCGCTGCTCGCCAATCTGCGCCGCTATGTACGAAAATTTCATTCGTCCGAATATATCAATGCGCTGGCCAATGGCGACATTTGCCTTGCCGTCGCCTGGTCTGGCGATGCCTATCAGGCACGCGCCCGCGCTCAAGAGGCCAATAATGGCATCGATATCGATTATGTGATTCCCAAGGAAGGCACGTTGATGTCGCTCGACACGCTCGCCATCCCCATGGATGAGCCGCATCTCGCGGAAGCCTATGCCTTCATAGATTATCTGTTGCGCCCGGAGATTGCCGCGCAAAATACCAATGCGACCAATTTCGCCAATGGGGTTCTCGCCTCGAAGTCCTTTGTGTCTCCTGACATTTTGAAGAACAAGGCGATCTATCCGGATGCGCAAACG
>DAIESR010000435.1 GCA_027346205.1 Beijerinckiaceae bacterium | reverse complement strand
GGAGCAATTGGCTGAATTTCGCGCCTGGTTCGAGGAATTCGACGCTCAACTCTTCGACACCGCGATCGCCAAGGATATCGAAGCGGGCAAGCTCGACCGGCTCGCCGAGGAAGCCCTCGGCGAATATAAAAAAGGCCGAACCCGCGAGTTATGAAACATTTCGCGAGCCCCTCGTTCTGGATCGCTTATGAGGCGTTGCCTCGACATATTCGTGAGCTTGCCGACAAGAATTACGCGCTGCTTAAAGAGGATCTCCATCACCCATCGCTGTTTTTGAAAAGAGTTGGCCGGTTCTGGTCTGTACGAGTTGGAATTCGGCACAGAGCTTTGGCCATCGAAGTTGAGGATGGCCTCCTATGGTTTTGGATCGGTTCGCATTCGGATTATGACAAGCTGGTCAGATAAAATTTATCAACTGACCGCGAAGGCATATCGGCTTCATTGCGTCCCTTTGCGATCGGCATCAGATCTGGCGGTTGTCACTGTCGGCTCGGCTCTGAAGGGAAAAGCCCGCCTAGACAGCGATATCGACATCTTGTTTCGTGAAGACGTCGTTCGTGAGGCCCGGGTGCAATCTGAATCCGTATGATCGGGTCCGGCGCCGTCATGCGATAACGACATTGTGTTCGGCGCGGAATGTTTGGTATTGCAAAAAATGTTGCGCTGCACCCATGCGTCATCGTCGCATCATAATAGAAAAGTCAAATAAGTTCATTGTTTCTGCTCTTCATGAGTGAGCGGCTTTCTTGTGTATTGCGTGGAAACTGCCATTAAATCGATCTTTGGCATGCAAAAAATGCATATGAGCCCTTCGTTTTTTGGTCTATTCTTCGCGGTGCAAAATGAGTTATTAAGAAAATCGAAAGATGACGGTCTTGCTTAGGTCTACGGGCGAAAGATGCTGAAAACTCTCGCCGAGACCATTCGCAGCTGGCGGCGCAGGCGAATGTGCATGCACGAGCTGGCTCAGCTTTCGGATCGAGAGCTTGCCGATCTCGGGCTTCGCCGGTCCGACATTGCCGCGGTTGTCCGCAAGATTGCTGGTTTTTGAGTTTATCAAGCGCCGTGAGCTGGCCTCCTCCCTCAGCTCGCAGGCCATAAGACGCCCGCCGGTATCCTCCCACCGGCGGGCGTTTTCTTTTCCGGCAAGAAGATTGGTTCTCGTGCTTTCGGTATCTCGCGCTATTTCATCTCGCGTTATTTCCCTGCGCCTGCCTTCAAAAGCTTGAAGGTGATCGCATCGGTCAGCGCCTGAAAAGAGGCGTCGATCAGATTGGCGGAGACACCCACCGTCGACCAATGCTCGCCGGAGGCATCGCGAAATTCGATGAGGACGCGCGTAACGGCGTCGGTGCCGCCTTGAAAAACGCGGACCCGAAAGTCGACAAGCTCCAGATCCTCGATGAAGGGCTGATATTTGCCGAGGTCCTTGCGCAAAGCGAGATCGAGCGCATTCACCGGTCCATTGCCTTCCGCCGCCGAGATCAGCACCGTCGAATCGATGCGCACTTTGACGATCGCTTCGGAAACGGTGACGAGTTCGCCCTTGGCATTATGCCTTCGCTCGACATCCACGCGAAAGCGCTCGACCGCGAAATAATCCGGCACCGTGCCGAGGCTGCGCCGCGCCAGCAGTTCGAAAGACGCGTCCGCCCCTTCATAGGCATAGCCCTGTGCCTCCTTATCCTTCACCTCTTCGAGAAGACGGCTGAGACGAGGATCGTCCTTGGTGAGTATCACGCCGATCCGTTCGAGTTCGGCGATGATGTTCGATTTGCCGGCCTGGTCGGAGACGAGGAGACGGCGTTGATTGCCGACGCTTTCGGGCGTGACATGCTCATAGGTCGCAGGGTCTTTCAGCACGGCGGAGGCGTGAATGCCGGCCTTGGTCGCAAAGGCCGAAGCGCCGACATAGGGCTGATGCCGGTTCGGCGCGCGGTTTAGAAGCTCGTCGAGCGTATGGCTCACTTTGGTGAGCATCGCGAGCTGTGCCGGCGTGACCCCGATCTCGAAGACCTCGGCATAATCGCGCTTCAGCAAAAGCGTCGGGATGAGGGAGACGAGATTGGCATTGCCGCAGCGCTCGCCGAGCCCATTGAGCGTGCCTTGCACATGCCGCACGCCGGCGCGGATCGCGGCGAGCGAATTGGCTACGGCATTTTCCGTGTCATTATGCGCGTGGATGCCGAGACATTCGCCGGGGATGTGGCGGGCGACATCGGCGACGATGCGCTCGACTTCATGCGGCAAGGTTCCGCCATTGGTGTCGCAGAGCACGATCCAGCGTGCGCCCGCGTCATAGGCGGTCTTGGCGCAATCGAGCGCATAGGCAGGGTTCGCCTTATAGCCGTCGAAGAAATGCTCGCAATCGAGAATGGCCTCGCGGCCCTTGCTGCATGCCACTTCGATCGATTGTCGGATGCCTTCGAGATTCTCGGCCAGAGTGCAGCCGAGCGCGACATGGACATGATAGTCCCAGCTCTTGGCAACGAAAGTAATGGCGTCGGCATCGGCTTCGAGAAGGGCGGCGAGGCCCGGATCATTGGCAGCGGAGCGGCCGGCGCGTTTCGTCATGCCGAAGGCGGTGAAGCGCGCTGCTTGCAGCTTCGGCTTTTTGGCGAAAAGCTCCGTATCGAGAGGATTGGCGCCCGGATAGCCGCCTTCGATATAATCGATGCCGAGGCTGTCGAGCAGAGCGGTGATGCGCCTTTTGTCGTCGATCGAAAAATCGATGCCGGTCGTCTGCGCGCCGTCGCGCAGCGTCGTATCGAAGAGATAGATCCGGGCGCGGCTCATTGCGGCAGGCCTCGCATATCCTGCGACCCCAAATGCTTCTCCATATGCGTATTGCCGAGCCATTCCTCGCCGCATGGGACCGTCTGCCGGTGCAGCGCGAGATATCCGCGCTTTGCGAAAAAGGGCCTAGCCGTGTCGCTCGCATCGACCGTCAGATGCGTCGCGGCGCGGGCGTGCGCCAGTTTCTCGGCCGCATCGCAAAGCAACGCCCCGACGCCGCTGCGCGCAACGCTCGGATGGACATAAAGCATATCGATATGGTCCTGGCCTTTGACGCTGATGAAGCCGACCGGCGAGCCGGCGATCGTTGCGACAAGAGTGAGACGATCGGCAAGACGTTGCGTGAAACCCGTTTCATCGTCGGCGCTCGCCATCCAAGCCGCTTGCTGCGCTTCGTCATAGTCCTCGCGGGTCAGCTCAGCGATGCTGTCGCGGAAAATCTGCGCGAGGAGCGCGCCGTCTTGCGGCAGAAAGGGGCGCAGCGCAGGCTTTGGGAAAGCTTCGGCACTCATCGCTTCACCTTTGTGCCATTGTGTGTGCACCCTCTCCCAATGGGAGAGGGTGCCGCCGGAGGCGGCGGGTGAGGGGTTGCGGTCTCGAATTCCGACGTTCAAACTGCGCCGCATGGCGAACCGATTGACCCGGATTGCAAGGCGTCTGCGGGCCGAGAGCACGTCTTCCGAAGACATGCTTTGGCGACAGCTCCGCGACCGGCAGCTTGATGGATTGAAATTCCGCCGACAATGCCCAATCGCTGATTACGTCGCGGACTTCTGTTGCTATAGTCTCGGGTTGACGATTGAACTCGACGGCAAGCAGCATCGCGATCAAATCGCACGCGATGCCGCCCGCAGCAAGGTTATTGAAAGTCACGGGTTCATCGAGCTTCGCTTCACCAACGACGAAGTTAAGGAACGGCTCGACTGGGTCATCGAAGAAATCCGCCGAGCCGCGGATATCGCGCGTGCACATGCGCCGAGGGCGCCGCATCCCCGCTTCGAGTGAGCGCGCTAACCCTCTCCCTTTGGGAGAGGGTGCCGCCGGAGGCGGCGGGTGAGGGGTTGCGGTCTTTAGAACTGAAGTGAGAGAACGCGGGGGCTGACCTATAAATTGGGCTGGAGATTGTAACCCCTCACCCGGCTGCTCCGCAGC
>DAIESR010000432.1 GCA_027346205.1 Beijerinckiaceae bacterium | reverse complement strand
GCCTTGTCGATCGTCATGAAATAGACGAGCGGCGGCTTCACCCCCCCCGCCACCGCGTTGATGCACACGGCGCCAGCGGTCTGCGCCATCCCCTCGATCAAAAGCACGCCGGGCATGACGGGTCGCTCGGGAAAATGACCTTGGAACTGCGGTTCGTTCACGCTGACATTCTTGATCCCAATGCAGGATTCGTCGCCCTTGGCCTTGACGATGCGGTCGACCATCAAAAACGGATAGCGGTGCGGCAGCGAGCGCAGAAGGCGCAGAATGTCATAGGTTTCGAGCGTGTTTGCCGCGACATCATCCATAGGCGAACCTTTTCTTCGGCCTAACTCGTCTCATGTTTCTCCGCGTCCATTGCGTCTGGCGCGGGATGATTTCATCAACCTGTCGAGCACGACATGGGCACGCAGCCAATCCCGAAAGGCGCGCGCTGGCGTGCCTCCCAGCCGCGCCTTGGCCGGCACATCGGCGATCACGCCCGCTTGCCCGGCTATCTGAGCGCCAGAGCCCACGATGAGATGGCCGGCAAAGCCCGCTTGGCCACCGACACTGATGAAATCCCCGAACTCGGTCGAGCCGGAGATTCCCGCCTGTGCCGCGATCAAACAATGCCGACCGATCTGGACGTTGTGCGCGATCTGCACGAGATTGTCGATCTTTGTCCCTTCGCCGATCACCGTGTCGCGCATCATGCCACGATCCACCGTGGAATTGGCGCCGATTTCCACATCGTCCTGAATGATGACGCGGCCGATCTGCGGCACTTTCATATGGCCGCGCCCATCGACTGCAAAGCCGAAACCATCCTGCCCGATCGCCGCGCCGGCATGAATGATCACACGATTGCCGATCAATGCGTTGGCGATGCGCGCGCCCGGGCCGATGAGGCAATCGCGGCCGATCCTCACCTGCGCTCCGATGACCACATTGGGACCGACCGCCGACCCGGAACCGATTTCAACCCCGGGCCCGATGACGGCGCCAGGATCCACGATCACATTGGTTTCAAGCCTCGCCTCCGGATGGACAAAGGCGCCGGGGCTGATGCCGCTCGACCCGAAGCAAGAACCCGGCGCGATCGCCTCTGGATAAAGACGGCTGAGCACGCTCGCAAAGGCCCGCATGGGAGCCTCAGTCACCAGAGCAATCGTGCTCTTTGGCACCTGCGAGGCGAAGCGCTCACTGACGAAACAAGCCAAGGCACGGGTGGCGCGCAGCGCGTCGAGATATTTCGGATTATCGAAAAAGGCCAAAGAGTCCGGCCCCGCCTCATCGAGCGGGGCAACGCGCCCGACAATCACCTCTGCCGGATCAAGGAGTCCGACGACGCGCGCGCCAGTCCAGTCGAGAATTTCCGCCAGGCTCGGACAAGAGGCGGGGCGAAAGAAGACCGGTTCGCTCATAGTCTGTCGGATCGCTCGGATGTCGAATCGCACCAAAGGCCGGGCACTGACATGGCCTAGCTAGAGCCGATCCCGCCTATATGGAATCGCTTACGATCCATTTAGACGGGGAAAATCGGCTCTATTTCAAATACTTGGAGCATGTCCTTTGTCGGAAAAGTCTATCAACTTTTCCGGGACATGCTCTAAAGGCTGGGTCAGGAAGCGCTGCAATCGGCGGGCGTGCGGACGATCAGCCGGTCCTCCATCCGCAATT
>DAIESR010000428.1 GCA_027346205.1 Beijerinckiaceae bacterium | reverse complement strand
TGCCGGCGAGCTTCAGATGCGCCCAGGCGAAGGGCAGGCCGATGATCGTGATGGCCAAGGCAAGCGCCGTCAGGACGTGGCCCAGTGCCAGCCACCAGCCGGCGAGGACGAGCCAGAGAATATTGCCGATTGTGCCCAAAGGCCCTGTGCCGAGATCTTCCTGTCCCGTCCAGTCGCGGCGGGAGACGGCCTGGTGCCCGAAAGGCAGAAGACTATAGGCGGCGATGTTGAGCGCCGCCCGCGCCCAGGGCAGGCCGATGATGGTGACGGCCATGATCAGCGCCGCCACAAGCCAGCCGAACGCCATCCAGATCCCGCCGGTTAGGATCCACAGAATGTTCAGGATGAGTTGCAGCAGCAGCATGGGAGGCTCCCACGGAAGCTCTTGCGGATTTTCCTATGTCAGCTCTTCTTCAGCAGAGGCTGCAGCAGTTTGTCGAGCATTTGCGGATTCATTTCGCCGGCCTCTTTCTTTCCGTTGATGAAAAATGTCGGAGTCGCATTGACGCCGAATTTTTGCGCTGCGCGGTCGCGCACCTCGTTGACTTGGTTGTAGAGCGCCTGATTGTTGATGCAGGCGTCGAAGCCTTCCTGGCTCATGCCGGTTTGTTTGACGAGACCAGACAGAGCTTCGAGCGGCTTGTCGTTGAAGGCCCAATTCTTCTGCTGGTCGAACAGCAGATCGACCATGGCGTTGCGCTTGTCTGGTCCAGAGCAGCGCGCCAGCATGAAGGCCGCCGCTGCGAGAGGGTCGAGCGGAAATTCGCGCAGGATGAAGCGGACCTTGCCCGTATCGATATAATTCTTGAGGAGGTAGGGATAACTCTCCGCGTGAAAGGCCGCGCAATGGCTGCAGGTCATCGAGGCGTATTCGATTATGGTGATCGGTGCATCGGCCTTGCCCTGCACGATGTCGGGCAGTGCTTCCTTGGCCATCAGCTCATCCGTGGGGATGACGGCGCCCTGCGCTTGGACGGGTGCGCTCAGCGGGCCGGCGAGCATGCCGGCGCAAGCGAGACCTGCCGTAAAGGCGATCTCGATGAAGCGGCGACGGCTTTTCAAGGTGAAAAGAGTTTTTTGGGATGCTTGCATGACCTTTTCCATTGACTCGGGCCGGAGGTGAGCCGGACGGGGAGGGTGAACGCAGATCCATATACAGGTGAGACAGGCGAAAGCAGGGCGGCTTGTGGCTCAAGCAGGGGGCTTACGGCCTTCGATCACTCTCGCGCCGAGTTGAACGAGTGCGCGCCGGAGTGCCTCACTCTCTATACCGTTGATTTGGGCGGTCGCGGCCACGACGGCTGCCTCCGTTGGCGGGCGATATCGAGGCCGATTGGCGCGCTGGCGCGCCAGCGGCCCCTGTTTGAGCGCGAGGCGTCCGACGCAGGCAAAACCCAAATGGGTGTTGATCCGCTCGATGACCAAGCCGGCGAGATGCTGCAGTTCGAGCGCGAAGCCGCTTTCCACGCGAACGACGAGAGTCGCCGGTTCGAAGCGCTGGTCTGCGACGCCACGGCCGCGCGGCGGCCAGCGCAGACAGAGCGGCTCGGAATTGGCGGCGAGCCTTTCCCCCACAATATCTTCCCAGAAGAGGACGATGTCGGACTGCCCGAAGCCCTGGCGGGCGAGAACGGGATCGATCGCCGCGCCGACGAGATCAGCGAGCGGGCGCGAGAAGCTGGAAGGCCGGCGAGGGCGGGTGCTGCGCATCGAAATCCCTATGGATGAATCCTTATAGACTGGGATGCGTAACCGGCAAAGGTCCACCCGAGGCGCGGCATAAGCATAAGAACTGGAATGGGGGTCTCGCCAGGGCAGGCAAGCTCGGGCTATGCGCCAAAAAGTGCAGCCGCGCGCTGCTCCATCTCTTCGGGCGCGACATCCTCCTTATGCGTGGCGAACCACCAGCGGTGCCCAAATGGGTCTTCGAATTTGCCGCCGCGATCGCCATAAAATTGATCGGCGACAGGGCGCAGTACTTTGAGGCCGGCGGCGATCGCCTTTTCGGTGAACCTGTCGACATCTTCGACATAGAGATGGATCAGCACTGGCGTGCCGCCGAGCGCGGCAGGGCTCAATGCGTCGCAGGCAGGAGATTCGTCCGAAAGCATAATGATCGCAGTGCCGATTTCGATCTCCGCATGGCCGATCTTGTGATTGTTTTCAATGCGAAAAAGTTCGCGTGCACCGAAGGCCTGTTTATAGAATTCCAATGCTGCGGCGGCATCGCGGACGGTGAGATAGGGGAAGGCCCCCGTCCTCGTTTCCGGAATAGGCTTTACGGACATCTGACTCTCCTCCCCGTCAGCGTGCGGCCCTGTCGGCGCACTGCGAAACATGTCTGCGACAGCGAAGGTAAGCGGGTGTTTGCGTGGATTTGATGACGCGTTTCGACCGCTGTCTCCGATTTGAGGCTGCATCTTGGCCTTCCCTTTGGGTGTGGGGGCCGTCCACATATGCTTCGTCGCGCAGCTCCTCGCAATGACGGTAACCGGCAGGGCTGGCCAGCGAGATATGATAGACTTCAAACAGTTATATTACGCCGCCTGCCGCTTGCGACCGAGCGAACTCTCGATATCCAAAACCCGGCGCGTCGTCGCGAGCACCGAATCGGCATTGAGGCTGATGGAATCGATGCCGATCCGGACGAGATATTCCGCCATCTCCGGGTAGTCCGAAGGCGCCTGGCCGCAGATGCCGCAATGGCGCTTGTTGCGTCTTGCACCTTCGACGGCGAGGCGGATCATTTCCTTCACGCCCTCATCGCGCTCGTCATAATCGAAGGCCACAATGTCGGAGTCGCGGTCGACCCCCAGCACCAATTGGGTCAGATCGTTGGAGCCGATCGAGAAGCCGTCGAAATGGCGGGCGAAGCCATCGACGAGGATCACATTGTTGGGGATCTCGCACATCACATAGATTTCGAGCCCGTCGCGGCCGCGTTCGAGCCCGAGTTCGCGCATGCGCGCGATCACGGTTTCGGCCTCGTCGATGCGCCGGCAGAAGGGCACCATCAGCTTTACGTTCGTGAGGCCCATATCGCGGCGCACCCGCAGCATGGCGGCGCATTCGAGCGCGAAGCCTTCGGCATAGGCCGGATGCGCATAGCGCGAAGCGCCGCGAAAGCCGAGCATCGGATTGGCTTCGTCGGGCTCGAAGGCATGGCCGCCAAGCAGGCTCGCATATTCATTGGTCTTGAAATCCGACATGCGGACGATCACCGGCTTTGGATAAAAGGCCGCCGCGATCGTGCCGACGCCTTCGGATAGACGCTCGATGAAGAAATCCGCAGGTGTCGGATGGTTGATCGTGAGCCGCGCGATCTCCGCTTGCTCGTCGGTGGTCAGCTTTTCGGGATGCAGCAGCGCCATCGGATGGATCTTGATCGCATTGCTGATGATGAATTCCATCCGCGCGAGGCCGACACCGTCATTGGGCAGGCTCGACAAGGCGAAGGCCGCATCCGGGTCGCCGACATTGAGCATGATTTCCGTCGCCGGGCGCGGCAGGGTCTTGAGATCGGTGCGTTCGATCTTGAAGGCGAGCGTGCCTTGATAGACCCTGCCGATCTCGCCCTGCGAGCAGACGACGGTCAGCGCGTCGCCGGTTGCAATCTTGCGGGTGGCGTCGCCTGTTCCGACAACGGCGGGGATGCCGTGCTCGCGTGCGACGATCGCGGCATGACAAGTGCGCCCGCCGCGGTTCGTCACGATTGCTGCGGCGGCCTGCATCACTGTTCCCCAATCGGGCGATGTCGTGTCGGCGACGAGAATCTCGCCCGGTACGAATGTGTCGAGATCGGTCGGATGGGCGATGACCCGGGCGCGTCCGGTGACGATCTTGGTGCCGACCGCGCGCCCTGAAACAATCACGGGGCCTTGCTCCTGGAGCCGATAATCTTCGAGACGATTGCGATCCTTGCGCGAGGCGACGGTCTCGGCCCGCGCCTGCACGATATAGAGCTTGCCGTCGATCCCATCCTTGGCCCATTCGATGTCCATCGGCCGAGGCGCGCCGGCCTTGGCGCTGTAATGGTCCTCGATAGCGATGGCCTGGCCGGCCAGGGTCAGAACTTCCGCGTCAGTGAGGCAGAAGCGCTCGCGCGCCGCGTGATCGGTCGGCAGATTGCGGGTCGCCTCGCGGCTGCCGCTGCCATAGACCATACGCATTTTCTTGCTGCCGAGATTGCGCTTCAAGACGGCGCGCTTGCCGGCCCGGAACGTGGGTTTGAAGACATAGAATTCATCCGGATCGACCGTGCCCTGCACAACATTCTCGCCGAGCCCATAGGAGCCGGTGAGGAAGACCACATCCTCGAAGCCCGTCTCCGTGTCGAGCGTGAAGATGACGCCGGCAGATGCGAGATCGGAGCGGACCATCTTCATCACGCCGACGGAATTATAGACTTTGAAATGATCGAAGCCATTGTCGATGCGATAGCGGATCGCGCGATCGGTGAAGAGGCTCGCCAAGCAGCGACGGATCGCATCTAACAGCGCCGGTTCACCCGCCACATTGAGATAGCTGTCGTGCTGCCCGGCGAAGCTCGCCGTCGGCAGATCTTCCGCCGTTGCCGAGGATCGTACCGCGAGAGTGAGGCCCTCGCCATATTCATCGACGAGCTTTCGATGGGCCACGCGAATTTCATCTGCGAGCGCGCTCGGCAGCGGCGCGCTCTGCACAATCTCTCTTGCCCGCGCCGCGCGCTTGGCGAGATCCGCCACATTTCTGGGATCGAGGCCAGCCAAGGCTTCTTTGAGGTAAGGCCATGCGCCTGCTTCGTCGAGCACGGCGCGATAGGCTTCGGCAGTGATCGCAAATCCGTTCGGAACCAGCACATCGGCGCTTTTGAGTTCGCGATACATTTCGCCGAGCGAAGCATTTTTGCCGCCGACCCGGGGGATGTCCTCGATGCCGATCTCGGAGAAAAAGCGAATATAGCGCAAGGTTCCGGCCATGGGCGCGGCCTTTCAGTGGATCGCGGGAGCTTTGGATCGCAGGGCTTTGACTGCGATTTAGGCTCTCGGGCTGGTGCCGAGCATTGATTTGAGTCAGGGTGGGTCGGCGCGATGACTGCCGTTCGCAGCGCTATTTCCTGAGGCTCATGATATAGGCCATGAATATAGGCGATGACCTCGTTGATCTAATAATCGACGAGGTGCGGGTTGGGCATGCCCGCATTGCGCTCTATTTTGCCGAACTGGTTATACTGAAATTCACGCGGATGATGACCAAATGGCTGTGAGTTGCGTGCGAAATCCTGTCCCTGGGCCTTGGCAGAATGTCGTGCGCGGAGGATGAGGCATTCTCTCCGGCCAGTCATTTTCCGGCCAGTCATTTGCTGGTTAGTCATTTGCCGGTTAGTCATGTAGCGGTTTCGAGATCATGGCGTTGATGGAGGCCTATAGGTTAAAGCCCGGCATGCCCCCGGCGCTGCTCGCCTGGTACGACCGCCATCGCCGCAGCCTGCCCTGGCGGGCGCTGCCCGGCAAAACGGCCGATCCCTATACGGTCTGGCTCTCCGAGATCATGCTGCAGCAGACGACGGTTGCCGCGGTCAAACCCTATTTCACCGCTTTTCTCGCGCGCTGGCCGACGGTTGCCGCGCTTGCTGCGGCGCCGGTCGAGGCGGTGATGCAGCAATGGGCGGGCCTCGGCTATTATTCCCGCGCGCGCAATCTCCACGCCTGTGCAAAAGCGATCGTAGGGGAGCATGGTGGACGTTTTCCCGAAAGCGAAGCCGGTCTTCGGCACCTGCCGGGCATCGGTCCCTATACGGCGGCGGCGATCGCCGCTATCGCCTTCGACGAATGCGCCGCCGTGGTCGATGGCAATGTCGAAAGAGTCATGGGGCGGCTCACGGCGCTGCAAACTCCATTGCCGGCCGCCAAGCCTTTGATTAGAGAGGCGACGGCGCGCCTCGTGCCGGTGGATCGGCCGGGCGATTTCGCGCAGGCGATGATGGATCTTGGCGCGACCATCTGCACGCCGCGCCGGCCTGCCTGCGGCCTCTGCCCGCTACGGCAGTTCTGCCAAGCTGCCGCCCAGGCGGAAGCCGAACGTTATCCGCTGAAGGCGCCGAAACGCGCGCGGCCGCACCGGCAGGGTGCCGTCTTCTTCGTCCGCGGCGGCGGCGCGGTTCTTTTGCGCACGCGGCCACCGCGCGGGCTCCTCGGCGGCATGACGGAATTTCCAGGCACGGACTGGGCGGAGGATTTCGACCGCGAGAAAGCCTTGCGCGAAGCACCTTTTATCGTCGATTATGAAAAACTGATGCTGGGCGTGACCCATGTCTTTACCCATTTCTCGCTTTGGCTCGATGTTTTCGCGGCCGAGGTGGTACCAATGACGGTGCCGCCGGCCGGATGCCGTTGGGTGAAAGAGGACGCGCTCGACGAGGAAGCTTTGCCGAGCGTCATGCGTAAAGTGGTTGCAGCAATAAGGGACAGCGGCTGGTGAGCGATCTATTGGTTATGCGGATCGCCGATGTTGGCGAGCAGCACTCATGAGTGGGCAGAGCACTCCTGCGCGGCGGGGCCGGGCTCGCTTTACTGTCGCCCTCACAGAGGGCTCCTTTCGCGTCATGCATGGCAAAAAGGTCTTGACGATCTTTCCGGCGGCCGATCTGCCGGGGGCGGAAGCACCAGCCGATTTCGTCATTCGTCTCGACGAGATTCTGACATGGGATGCGCCGCATCAGGACAGCGAGATCGACATCGAGGATTTGCAGAAGATTGTCGAGGTCATCGCCGACGAATGCGAAAAACATGGTCTCGTGGTCGAGTTCGAGTGAGGCGCACAGGCGATCGACGCGCAATTGTTCTCATTGCATCGATCGCAAGGCAGAGCGTCGCAATAATCTATGTCTGATCGCTGAACTGAGCGACGCGCCGTGCCAGTGCATCACGTTCGGCTTCCAAAGTCTTGATGCGGCGGGTCGCTTCGAGAGAAACGACAATCCCTATTTCGTCTTCTAAAAAGCTTACTCCGGCCTCCTTCTCCGTCCGCCAAATGATCCGGGCACGTCGCTTGTCGCCCGTTTGATGGATTGTCAGATCGAATGTTTCGGGGATTGCCGGGGATCTTGGAAAGATCAATCTTGCGCCGTTCGGAGACATGTTTCGAACCAAGCATTCCAATCTGAGACATCGCGGATTGAACTCGACCTGACCACCAAGATAGGTGCGCGATCTCTGTGCCTTGCGCCGCTCTTCCATCGCAATTTCCTTTGGTAAATGAAACGTTAGACCGAGAGCGGGGCAGCAATTGGCGGGCCATTAGAGTCCCGGAAAAGTTGGATGACTTTTCCGACAAAGGACATGCTCCAAATATTTGAAATAGAGCCGATTTTTCCCGCCTAAATGGATCGCAAGCGATTTCATATAGGCGGGATCGGCTCTAAGGCCGCGATCCGCAGTTGGCCTGAGGATAGGGCGGTGTCGTTTCATTGTAGAGTTAATAATGCTCTCGCGCTTTGCGCGATGAAAATAGGCTTGGAGATGTCATGAGCGACGAAGCTGCGGAAAAGAAGGGTCGGCAAGCCGAGGATCATCAAGCGCCTGCCGGTGCGCGGACAAGTCTTGCTTGGACTTCCGAGGATGGCCATGTCGTCAATGTCGAAGTGGCATCGGAATGGATCGTCCTTCGCAAGAAGGAAAAGCCGGCGGCCGAAATCTTCCATACTTATTATCGCCTTGCCGGGGCAGCGGAGGCGCGCCCTGTCACCTTCGTCTTCAATGGCGGACCGGGGGCTGCCTCGGCCTATCTGCATGTCGGCGGCCTCGGTCCGCTGCGCGTGCAATTCGAGGCCGATGGCAATGTGCCGCCGCCGCCTGTTCGTCTGATCAATAATCCGGAGAGCTGGATCGCCTTCACCGATCTCGTCTTCGTCGATCCCGTCGGCACCGGATTTAGCCGTGTCGTCGAGCAAGACGACAAAGCGAATGGCAAGGATAAATCCGATCCAAGCAAGACGGTCGACGAGACGGAATTCTTCGGCCTCAATCGCGATTTGGAATCGCTTTGCGAATTCATCGAGCGTTTTTTATCGAAGCACAAACTCTGGAACGTGCCTGTCGTCATAGCGGGTGAAAGTTATGGCGGCTTCCGCACCGCGAAACTCGCGCGCCGCCTGCAGGAGAAGCATGGGATCGGCTTGACTGCGGCGATCGCCATTTCGCCGGCGCTCGAATGGGCGCTGCTCAATGAGAGCGATTATGATGTGCTGCGCTATATGGATACGTTCTGTGTGATGGCATTGGCCGCGGCCTTCCATCAACGCTCGGGTGTCCTCTCCGGCAAAGAGCCGATCGAACTTCAACGCAAAACGATCGAGTCATTTGCAACGCGTGAATTGGCCCATGCATTCCTTGTCGGCACTGCGCATGATCCAACGGAATTGCAGCGTGTCTTTTCCCGTGCTGCCGATTTTCTCGGCCTGCCGGAAGATCTCGTCGCCAGGGCGCACGGGCGCGTTTCCTTCTGGCGCTTCGCGCGCGAGGTCTTGAAGTCAGAGCAGAAGGTGCTCGGCTTCTATGACGCGACGATCACC
>DAIESR010000427.1 GCA_027346205.1 Beijerinckiaceae bacterium | reverse complement strand
ACCTTGTCGGCGCCGGCGAGTAGCAGCTTGCGAATGTCGTCGATGGTGCGCACGCCGCCACCGACCGTCAGCGGCATGAAACAGGCCTCGGCGGTGCGCTGCACGACATCAAGGATGATGCCGCGATTCTCATGGCTCGCGGTAATGTCGAGAAAGCAGAGCTCGTCGGCGCCGGCTGCGTCATAGGCCATGGCGCAGGCGACAGGATCACCGGCATCGCGCAGATCGACGAAATTGACGCCTTTGACGACGCGGCCGTCCTTGACGTCGAGACAGGGGATGAGGCGGGATTTAAGCAAGCGATCTCTCCTCTGCCGCACGCAGCAAAGCGAGCGCCGCCGCAGGATCGAGCCTTCCGTCATAAAGCGCCCGGCCGGCGATCGCTCCAGCGAGCCTGACACATTCCGGCGTGATCAATCTTTCGATATCCGCGATCGAGGCGAGGCCGCCGGAGGCGATGACCGGGATGGCGACCGCTTCGGCAAGCGCCAGAGTGGCCGGGATATTCAGCCCTTGCAGGGCGCCGTCGCGCGCAATGTCCGTATAGATGATGGCGGCGACGCCGGCATCTTCAAATCGGCGCCCCAGTTCCGTGGCGGTCATTTCGGATGTCTTCGCCCAGCCGTCGACCGCGACCTTGCCGTCGCGGGCGTCAATGCCGACGGCGATCCGGCCAGGATGACGGCGGGCGGCCTCGTGGACGAAATCCGGATCGCGCACCGCCGCTGTGCCGATGATCACGCGCGCGACACCTTTGCCGAGCCAGGCCTCGACGGTTGGCAGATCCCTGATGCCACCGCCGAGCTGCACCTGCATTTTCGTGCGCGCCAGAATGTTTTCGACCGCCTGCGCATTCATCGGCTTGCCGGCGAAGGCGCCGTCGAGATCGACGACATGGAGATAGGAAAAGCCTTGCCGTGCAAAGGACTCTGCCTGCGCGGCCGGGTCGGTGTTGAAAACGGTCGCCTTCGCCATGTCGCCCTGGAAGAGGCGCACGCATTCACCCGATTTGAGATCGATCGCGGGGTAAAGGATCACGGCTGCCACCGCAGAAAATTGCCGATCAGGGCGAGGCCCATGGCCTGGCTCTTTTCGGGATGGAATTGCGTGCCGACCATATTGTCGCGGCCGACGATGGCGACGATCGGCCCGCCATAATCGGTCGAGGCGACAAGCTCCTCCGGCGCCACGTCGGAGAAAGCATAGGAATGAACGAAATAGGCGTGCAGTCCCTGCGGTCCGGTCGGTATGCCGGCAAGAAGCGGATGCGCGCGGGAAACATCGAGCGTGTTCCAGCCCATATGAGGGATCTTCAACCGCGGGTCATTGGGCGCTATCGCCGCCACGTCGCCGCCGATCCAGCCGAAGCCCTTGGTCACCTCATGCTCGAGGCCGCGCGCGGCCATGAGCTGCATGCCGACGCAGATGCCGAGAAACGGCCGGCCTTTTTCGATCACGGCTTCGCTGAGCGCCTCGATCATGCCCGGCACCGAAGTGAGGCCGCGCCGGCAATCGGCGAAGGCGCCGACGCCGGGCAACACGATGCGGTCGGCTTTTCGGACCGCCTCCGGGTCTCCGCTGACTATGATCCGTTCGGAAAGCTGAGCCTCCTGCGCCACGCGTTCGAAGGCCTTATGCGCGGAATGAAGATTGCCCGAGCCATAATCGACGATGACCGTGCTCACCGGCGATCCTCCGGCAGCGGAAAGAGGCCGAGGACTTCATTGTCTGTGTCCGTTGGCAGAACCGAGGGCTGCGGGCTTTTCAGCACAGGCAAATGGTCTGTCTGCATAGGCATATGGCGGGTGAAGAACGAATGTTCCGCCAGTTCGGGCGCTTCGGCATTCACGACATCGAGAAGGCGATAGCGCTGCTGAGAGAGCTTATGGCGCAGCAAAGCGTTGGCTTCTAGCCCCAGCAAAATTTGCAGCGCCAGCGCGATCAGGAAAGTCGTGCCGAAACCGAAGTTCCACAGTGCCAGCCAAGTCAGAAGCGCGCATGCCGCCAGCCAAAGCGTAGCAATGGCCCAAAGCCTGTACCACAGCAGCCAGAGAAGTCCGAAGAAGAACGCTGGCCAGGAAAAACCCTCGCGCAGAAAGACAGCTTTCTCGATCGCGGGCTCGCCAAAGGAGTCGAGCGGCACCTGGACAGTATAGACGGACATGAATTGGTCCATTGGCTAGAAATGCGTCTCGCAAGCCCGTGTGCCGGCTCTTGAGTCTTACCGGACGCTGCTTACAGCGCGCCTTTCGTCGACGGAATCTCGCCCATTTGCCGCGGATCGATCGTCACGGCGGTGCGCAGCGCCCGCGCTGTCGCCTTGAAGCAGGATTCCGAAATATGGTGCGAATTCTCGCCATAGAGCGTTTCGATATGGAGGTTCATGCCCGTATGAACCGTCAAGGCCTGAAAGAATTCGCGCACCAGTTCGGTATCGAATTCGCCGATCTTGGGACGCTGGAACTGCGTCTTGAAGACGAGGAAGGGCCGGCCGGACAGATCGATGGCGACCCTTGTCAGCGTCTCGTCCATCGGCAGCAGCACATCGGCGAACCGCGTGATCACGCGCGCGTCGCCGAGCGCCTGCCGCAGCGTCTGGCCGAGCGCGATGCCGGTATCTTCCACCGTGTGATGCGCATCGATATGGAGATCGCCTTTCGCCGTGATCTCCATATCGATCAAGGAATGGCGGGCGAGCTGCTCCAGCATATGGTCGAAAAAGCCGATCCCGGTGGAAATTTGCGCGCGTCCGGTGCCGTCGAGGTCGACGCGGACCTCGATCCCGGTCTCTTTGGTCTGACGCGACACATAGGCTTTGCGCATTTTTTCGCTCTGACTGACTATTTCTGCGGGTAAGAAGGCTGCGGCAGGGCAGATGCCGCCTGTCGGTACTAGAACATTTGCCCGCCAAGGGGAACTTTTTACTGGTTCGAATGCTGTTCTGCATTTGATCGCGGAGGTTCACGCTTTGCGAGCAGGCGGCTTTAAGGGGCCGGCCCGACCTGAGCTTGCATCCGAACGCTCTCGCCAATAGATGGGACACTGACAATCGGGCGCCATAGATAATTGGACGCTAAAGCGTGACCGATCCGCAGCATCTTCTCAAGAGAGTTCCATGCTCGATGATCCGCCGGGCCGCACAGGAAGCGGCGCAAGCTGGCATGCGACCACCATTATCATGGTCCGCAAAGGGGAGCACACGGTGATCGGCGGCGACGGCCAGGTGAGCATCGGGCAGACTATCGTCAAGGGCAATGCCAGAAAAGTGCGGCGGCTGGGCAAGGGCGATGTCATCGGGGGTTTTGCCGGCGCCACCGCCGACGCCTTCACTCTGTTCGAGCGGCTCGAAGCCAAGCTCGACCAATATCCCGGCCAGCTCGTGCGCGCCTGCGTCGAACTGGCCAAGGATTGGCGCACGGATCGCTATTTGCGCCGGCTCGAGGCGATGATGCTCGTCGCCGATAAGGATGCCGGCCTGGTGCTCACCGGCAATGGTGATGTGCTGGAGCCCGAGATGACGGATGAGGGCAGCGTCATGGGCATTGGTTCGGGCGGCAATTATGCGCTGGCGGCCGCCCGTGCGCTGCTCGCGACGGATCTCGACGCCGAAACCATCGCGCGCCGCGCGCTCGCCATCGCCGCTGATATCTGTGTCTATACCAACCGCAATGTCGTCATCGAAAGCCTTCCATGATTTCGGACGAGATTCTCGATCTGGCGGTCGGTAAGGGCGTCATCACATTGGCTCAAGCCGAAGCCTTGCGTCATTTGGCGAAGGACCGCCTGCCGCCTCCGCCGCCCTGGCCGCCGGCCATAGCGGATACCAGCAATGGCCTTCAACGCGACACAGAAGATAACGAGGCGGTGCGTTTCATCACCAGCTTTGCTGATATTTTCGTGAGCCTCGGCCTCGCGCTGTTCTTCAGTTCCTCGGCCTATCTTCTCAGTCTTTACGCCGGCGGGACGGCCATGTGGGCCGGGGTCGCCGGGCTTGCCTGGCTTGTCGCGGAATTCTTCACGCGTCGGCGCCATTTGGCGCTGCCGAGCATCCTTCTTCTCGTCTTATTTTCGGCGAGTGTCTTCATGACCTCGTGGAAGCTCGTCGCCCAGCTCGACCCCATGGCGCCGCTGAATTGGTGGCATCCGACCGACCAGCAGAGCTGGCTGCTCGCCCATGCGACGAGTCTTGCTCTTTCGGGCCTCGCGACCGCGGCTTTCGCCGGCCTGCACTATCTGCGGTTTCGTGTTCCTGTCACCATTGCAGCCATGGCCGCCGCCCTGATCGGCACACTCGTCGGTCTCATCTATTGGATGGTGCCTGATATCAGCGGCCGCGGCGTCGACGCTCTGCTTTTCGTTTGTGGCCTTTTCGTCTTTCTTTTGGCGATGCGCTTCGACATGTCGGATCTGCGGCGGCTGACACGGCGCACGGATATCGCCTTCTGGCTGCATCTTCTGGCGGCACCGCTCATCGTCCATCCGCTCGTCGTGGCCGTGGGCGGTCAGGGCGCCGTGCTCGACAATTTTTCGGCCGTGCTGGTTCTCGCCGTTTTTCTGTGCCTTGGTCTGGTGTCGCTGGTGATCGATCGACGCGCTCTGCTGGTGTCCGGCCTGACCTATGCCGGCTTAGCCTTTGGTGCCTTGCTGGAGAGAAGCGGCGTCGCCGACAAGACGCCGGCGACCACTTTGCTGGCGCTCGGTGTCTTCATCCTTCTGCTCAGTGCTCTGTGGCAGCCGCTGCGGCGGGCCATTCTCAAGCTTTTGCCCACGGCCCTGGTCATCCGTCTTCCTCATTCCCATCTTCCGGCATCATGACTGATTTCTCTCCCCGCGAGATCGTTTCCGAACTCGATCGCTTCATCGTTGGACAAAAACAGGCCAAGCGTGCTGTTGCCATCGCCTTGCGCAATCGCTGGCGGCGCTTGCATCTCGAAGGCGCGATGCGCGACGAGGTGATGCCGAAGAATATTTTGATGATCGGGCCAACGGGCTGCGGCAAGACTGAAATCTCCCGCAGGCTCGCAAAGCTCGCCAATGCGCCTTTCATCAAGGTGGAAGCCACCAAATATACCGAGGTCGGCTATGTTGGCCGGGACGTCGAGCAGATCATTCGTGATCTCATCGAAATCGCGATCAGCATGGGGAAGCAGGACAAGCGCAAGGCGCTGCATGCGCGCGCGCTTCTGGCGGCCGAGGAAAGGCTGCTCGATGCGCTCGTCGGCGCTAATGCGTCGCAAGCGACGCGCGACGCGTTCCGCAAAAAGCTGCGCGACGACGAATTGGCGGACAAGGAGATCGAGATCGAGCTTGCTCAGCCGTCTGGCGGCTTTCCCATGTTCGAATTACCGAATATGCCCGGCGCCTCAATCGGCACGATTTCGATCGGCGATATTTTCGGCAAGTCCATGGGCAAGTCGACGAAGCCGCGGCGTCTCCTCGTCAAGGACGCCTATGAGCCTTTGATCGCCGAGGAGAGCGACCGGCTGATGGATCAGGACCAGATCGTTCAGCAGGCAGTTCACGAAGTGGAGAATAATGGTATCGTGTTTCTCGACGAGATCGACAAGATCTGCGGCCGCGAGGGCCGCAGTGGCGCCGATGTCTCGCGCGAGGGCGTGCAGCGCGATCTTCTGCCCTTGATCGAAGGCACGACCGTGTCGACAAAACACGGCGCGGTGAAGACGGATCATATCCTTTTCATCGCGTCAGGCGCCTTTCATGTCGCCAAGCCGTCGGATCTGCTGCCCGAACTCCAGGGCAGGCTGCCGATCCGCGTTGAACTCGCCTCTTTGAACGAGGAAGATTTCCGTCGCATTCTCGTCGAGACGGAGGCGAGCCTCATCAAGCAATATGAAGCCTTGTTGCTGACCGAAGGCGTCGAACTCATTTTCACGCCGGATGCCGTGAGCGCCATTGCGAAGATCGCCGTGCAGGTCAATTCAAGTGTCGAGAATATCGGCGCGCGCCGCCTGCAGACGGTGATGGAGCGCGTCCTCGATGAGATCAGCTTCACGGCCGCCGATCGTTCCGGCGAATCGATCACGATAGATGGCGAATTCGTCGAGAAGAATGTCGGCGATCTTGCCAGAAACACCGATCTCAGCCGTTTCATCCTTTGATTGGCGCATGACTCTGGTCCTTTGCGCTCGGGTTTTCGAATTGAAATGGTTCTCTGGCTTTTCAGGGCGTGCGCTAAGTCTTGCCTTGCCGGCGTAGCGGCGTCATAAGCAGGCCCGTTGCACGATCCTCGGAGCTTTGCTGTCCATGGCCGAATTCATTCCCCGCGTTTTTTCCGGCGTGCAGCCGACCGGCAATCTGCACCTCGGTAATTATCTCGGTGCGATCACCAAATTCGTAGATTTGCAGAGAACGCATGATTGCATCTATTGCGTCGTGGATCTTCATGCGATCACGGTTCCGCAGGACCCTCAGCAGCTCAAGGCCAGCATAAGGGAAGTGACGGCGGCCTTTATCGCGGCCGGGATCGACGCTGCCCAGCACATCGTCTTCAATCAGAGCCAGGTGGCCGAACATGCGGAACTCGCCTGGATCTTCAATTGCGTCGCGCGCATGGGCTGGCTCAATCGCATGACGCAGTTCAAGGAAAAGGCGGGCAAGGATCGCGAGAACGCCTCGGTGGGGCTGTTCGCCTATCCTTGTCTCATGGTGGCCGATATTCTGCTTTATCGTGCAACCCATGTGCCGGTCGGTGAGGATCAAAAGCAGCATCTCGAATTGTCGCGCGATATCGCGCAAAAATTCAATCTGGATTTCGCGGAATCGATCGCGACGAACGGTCATGGCGAGATGTTTTTCCCGCTGCCCGAACCTTTGATTCAAGGTGTCGCGACGCGGGTGATGAGCCTGCGCGACGGCACCAAGAAAATGTCGAAATCTGATCCATCTGATAATTCGCGCATCAATCTCTCGGATGATGCTGATACGATCGCGACGAAGATCCGCAAAGCGAAGACCGATCCCGATGCCTTGCCAAGCGAGGTCGAGGGCTTGAGCAAGCGGCCGGAGGCCGACAATCTCGTCGGTATTTTTGCTGCCCTCAACGGCCAGTCGAAGGCCGAGGTATTGACGGCTTTCGGCGGCGGCAATTTCTCGACCTTCAAATTGGCTCTGATCGATCTCGCGGTGGCGAAACTGGTGCCGATTGGCACGGAGATGAAGCGGCTTACCGAAGATGTCAGCCATATCGACAGCGTGCTCAGCCATGGCGCCGGGCGGGCGCGCCAGCTCGCGCGTGAGACGATGACGGCCGTCAAAGACATTGTCGGTTTTGTGCGCTAAACTGTTTTAGCGCACGATCGGGAAGGGGGCCGCGCCGATCACTGGATCTTTCAGGCATTTATTGCGCGGTTTGCTCCATGGCCCTTGGCTCGTCCCATCCGACAGCTTGGAATCTGCGCCTTGATCCGAGCGAGCGGATCATGGAGCCGGTGTCACAGCAGGTGGCCGCGGCTCGACGATATGCGCGTTTATCCGCACTTCTGATCGCCAGCCTCGCTCTGCATCTATGCTTGCTTGCGGGGATTAATCTTTTCGAGGCGGTGCCGCCGCGGCGGGTCCAGACGGCGCAGGAAATTCCGGTCGATCTCGTGACTGAAGTGCCGCTCGAGCCGCAGCACAAGCCCGAGCCCTCGCAGAAAACCGCCGCGCCGGCGGAAGACGCGCGTAAGCCTGCGGCATTGCCAGAGCAAAAAGCCGTAGAGAAACCCAAGCCCGCTTCGCAGCCGAAAAAGCAAGAGACGCAACCAAAGCAAGAGCCAAAGCCCGAGACCGCAAAGCCTGCATCTCCTCCTGCAAAGCCAGCATCGCACCAGCATCCCCAAGCCAAGCCCGTGAGTAAGGCAAAGCCGGAGAGCGAGGCAAAGCCCGTGCACGCGGAAGCAAAACCGCAGGCGCCGCCACCCAAACCACCCGAAGTACCAAGACAGCAAGAGGCGGCCAAGAATCCACTGGCTGAAAAAGCTCAACGCGCGCCGGAGCCTCCCTCAATGCCGGCACCGAAGGCGCCTTTGCCCACTGCGGGCTTCGGCGTGCAGTCGAAATCGGAGACATTCCGTGCCGTTGCCGTGCCTATGCCGAGCAAAGATGGCGACGTGCCTTTGAGCTATGACACGATTGTTTCAAGCAAGCTGGAGCTTGCACGGCGATTTCCGCCTGAAGCCCGCGCGCGCGGCGCGCGTGGCGCTGCAATGGTCGCCTTTCTGCTCGATGCGACAGGCAATGTCGTGAAGGTCAAATTGATGCGATCAAGCGGGGATGCGGCTCTCGATGTGGAGAGCTTGGCGATGGTTGTGCGTGCCGCGC
>DAIESR010000426.1 GCA_027346205.1 Beijerinckiaceae bacterium | reverse complement strand
CACTGCAAGACGGCGAGCGCAGCGCTGCTGCGGAGTGAGCAGTCGCCGCTCCAGAGCTGATTTGTCGCGACCATATTTATGGCGAGCGGTTGCATACGGCCGGGTCGGCTCCTGTCCCCGCCTCCCTTTTTGGATCGCTAGAGCGCGTTCCGATCGGATGGACTCATCCGATCGATAAGAACTCGCTCAAAATCAAAGAGCTGGAGCATGTTCTTGTCGGAAGAGTCGGTCAACTTTTCCGGCACATGCTCTAGGCGCCGCTTCCATATCTGCTCGCGGAACGACAAGCATGACCGATGAAAATGTGAAATGTCTCGCGGCGCTCGTCTTCGAAAAGAGCGAGGACGTCAATCGCGTGATGGCTGAATTTGCCGCCGTGCTGGCCGAGCGTGGCCGGCGGCTCGCCGGCTGCATTCAGGTCAGCGCGAACACGCAGGGCTGCGCCTGCCCGGAGACGCATGTTCTCGATCTCGCGAGCGGCGCGCGCATCCCGATCCTGCAGGATCTCGGAGCGCATTCGCAAGGCTGTCGCGCCGATGGCGCGGCGCTCGCTGATATGGCCATGCGGGCGCGCCGGGCCCTGGAGCAACGGCCTGATCTCTTCGTCGTCAATCGCTTCGGCCGTCTGGAATCGGAGGGCAGGGGCATGCGCGACGAGATTGCAGCAGCGGCCGTCTCCGGTATTCCGGTGTTGGTCGGCGTGGCGTCGCGCTATCTCGATGCTTGGCGCGCCTTCGCTTCGGGCTTGGACGAAGAGCTCGCCTGCCGCCAAAGCGCCTTGGAAGACTGGTGGCAGCGGCTGGAGCAGGCGGCGAGGGCTGTCGAACCTCTAACGGAACGCTGAGCGCCAGCGCTTTCAGCGCGAGGTGTGTGCCGTCCGAGAGATCTCCTCTGCCGCTTTGATATCCGCCGGCTCATTGATGTTGAGAAATGGATCGAAGGGTTCGACAGGCCAGTCGGCATAGGTCAGCGAATGGCGCTCCAGAAAGCGCGTGACCTTGCGAATATCTTCTCCGACGAGCGCTTTGCGCAGATCTTCTCTGATCGCAATGGGCCAAAGCGCGACGACTGGATGAGCCCGGCCGCTGGAACGGGCGCAGGCGAGTTCCGTATCCTCTTGCTCGCGGGCCAGATGTAGGCGCGCGACAAGGTCGCTCGGCAGGAAAGGCGTGTCGCCCGCGACACTGACGGCAAATCGGGCTTCCGGCAGATAGGCCGCGATGAAATCGAGGCCGGCGAGAATCCCGGCGAGCGGCCCGGCATAATCCGGCACATTATCGGCGACGATGGGCAAGCCATAAGCGGCGAAACGGGCTGGATCGCCATTGGCGTTGATGAGCAGCGCATCGCATTGCGGCCGCAGACTGGCGATCACGCGCGCCAAGATCGGCACGCCGCCGAGGTCCAGCAGCGGCTTGTCACCGCCACCCATGCGGCTCGATCGGCCGCCGGCAAGCAGAATGCCGGCCGTGGTTTGGTTGGGTGAGGAAGACGGGGGCGAGGTTCCGACGCCGGCGTTCATGACGAGCAATCCTCAAAACCGATACCAGAGTGCCGCCAGCGAACCGAGTTCGCGCCCGGCATTCTGTCCGGCGACGGTGGCGAAGAAGCCCGCTTCGACAGACCAGTGCCGCGACAGATCATAGACGATGCTCGGTTGCAGCTTGAGCCAAGACCAGCTGGAGCGCGTGGCGTTCAGATGCCCCGCGACGGTCATGAAACTGGCGAGCATGACAAGAAGCGGCGGAATCGGACGAAGCCCGAGAGTGACATCAGTGTGCCATTCCTCCGGCAAGCTATTGCCCTGCCATCTGTGGCTTTCCTCGACATCGAGAAAACCTGTCTTCGTACCGATCACAAATCCATGCTCGAGCAAGAGGCGGAGATCCGCGGCCGGAACCCGATCTTGATCGAAAAACCCGGCCTGTCGCGAGCCCGCAGCGAATGGCAAATGAACCAAGCCTTGCAGCGAAACGACAGTTGCGCCGAAATTCGCAAGCCCGAGGCGGGTGCCGAGATTGGTTCCCGCGGCGGAGGGAGGCGCTGCCTGTGCGGACGCCTGATGCACGAGATCCACGCTTGGCTGCGCGATCAATGTAACGCGATCGCTCAAGCCATATTCGATATAAGTGCCGAGTTCGAATTTCTTATAGGCCGGGATCGGCACGAGCCGGCCTCTTGCATCGAAAGCGCGCGTCGAGTCGGAGAAGCTCGATGCCATGATGATTTCGCCATGGCCGGGCGGTGCCAGAAAGGCACCCGCCTTCGCCGGAGCGAACCACGCAGCGAGACAGGCGACCGCAAACGGCAATGCGAAAAGAATTCGTCGGATACGCACGACAAATGACTTTTCTCGGCGAGATACACCGGCCGATTAAACTTAATGCTTCCTAAACACTGTCATGCACGCTTGGCTTTGCCAAGGCAAATTATAGGGTTTGATGTCACTCGGTCCGAATCGACTGTTTCCGGCATGCAAGCGTCATGAGCCTGAGGCTTTATATGGGTATTTTGGAGCATGTTCCGGAAAAGTTGATAGACTTTTCCATTATTTTAGACATCGGATATATCCGATGTCTCATTGATGAGGACATGTTCCATCACATTGATTTTGAGCGAAGAAGGCTTGTCTCAGCGCATGCCTCAGCTTGAGACCGCATCCTTCGAATTCATGACCGATGCGAAGGTCGCCGCGCGCGAGGCGACGCGTCATCTCCTGTTGGCCCATGTGAAGCAATGCGCGGCATTGCTTTGGCGCGAAAGTGCTCTGCCTCTCACGGGTTGAGGACTTCGACGAGTGTCTTGCCCAATCTCGCGGGGGAGGGGGAGACTTTGATGCCGGCGGCCTCCATGGCGGCGATTTTTTCCTCGGCTCCGCCTTTGCCGCCGGCGATAATCGCGCCCGCATGGCCCATGCGGCGGCCGGGCGGCGCGGTGCGCCCGGCGATGAAGCCCACCATCGGCTTCTTGCGGCCGCGCTTGGCCTCGTCACGCAGAAAGTCCGCCGCCTCTTCCTCGGCGCCGCCGCCGATCTCGCCGATCATGATGATCGACCGCGTCTTCTCATCGGCCAGGAACAGCTCCAGCATGTCGATAAATTCCGTGCCCTTCACCGGATCGCCGCCAATGCCCACCGCCGTCGTCTGGCCGAGCCCGGCCCGGCTCGTCTGGAACACCGCCTCATAGGTCAAAGTCCCCGAGCGCGAGACGATGCCGACAGAGCCGGGCATGAAAATATTCGCCGGCATGATCCCGATCTTGCATGCGCCCGCCGTCACCACGCCCGGGCAATTCGGCCCGATGAGGCGCGATTTCGAGCCCGTGAGCGCCCGCTTCACCCGCACCATGTCGAGCACCGGAATGCCCTCCGTGATGCAGACAATGAGCGCGATCTCGGCATCGATCGCCTCGCAGATCGCGTCCGCCGCGCCTGGCGGCGGCACATAGACGACGCTCGCCGTAGCGCCCGTGGCCGTGCGCGCCTCCTTCACCGTGTCGAAGACCGGCAGGCCGAGATGGGTCGCCCCGCCCTTGCCGGGCGAGACGCCGCCGACCATCTGCGTGCCATAGGCGATCGCCTGCTCGGAATGGAATGTCCCATTCTTGCCGGTAAAGCCCTGGCACAGAACCTTGGTCGTCTTGTCGATGAGGATCGCCATTGGCTTGCCCTATGCCTTCTTCAGCTCTTCTTCACTTCGGCGACGATCTTCTGCGCGGCATCGTCGAGGTCGTCGGAGGCGATCACATCGAGCCCGGATGTGGCGATGATCTCCTTGCCGAGATCGACATTGGTGCCTTCGAGACGCACCACAAGCGGCACCTCGAGACCGACGTCCTTCACCGCGGCGATGACGCCCTCGGCGATCACGTCGCATTTCATGATGCCGCCGAAGATGTTGACGAGAATGCCCTTCACGTTCTTGTCGGAGGTGATGATCTTGAAGGCCGCCGCGACCTTCTCCTTGGTCGCGCCGCCGCCAACATCGAGAAAATTCGCCGGCTCCGCGCCATAGAGCTTGATGATGTCCATCGTCGCCATGGCGAGCCCGGCGCCATTCACCATGCAGCCGATAGTGCCGTCGAGCGCGATATAGGAGAGATCATATTTCGAGGCCTCGATCTCCTTCCCGTCCTCTTCCGTCTCGTCGCGCAGGGCGACGATCTCGGGATGCTTGAACAGCGCATTGGAATCGAAGCTGACCTTCGCGTCGAGGCAACGCAATTGCCCATCTTTCGAGACGATCAGAGGATTGATCTCGAGCATCGCCATATCCTTGCCGAGAAAGGCGGCATAGAGCTGACCCGTCAGCTTCTCCGCCTCCCTGGCGAGATCGCCGGAAAGGCCTAAGGCCTTGGCGACGGCGCGGCCGTGATGCGGCATGATGCCGGTCGCCGGATCGACCGAGAAGGTCACGATCTTCTCCGGTGTCTTATGCGCGACCTCCTCGATCTCGACGCCACCTTCGGTCAAGACGACGAAGGCGACGCGGCCCGTTGCCCGATCGACGAGAAGCGAGAGATAGAATTCCTTGTCGATCGCCGAGCCCGCTTCGATATAGAGCCGGTTGACCTGCTTGCCCAAAGGCCCGGTCTGCACCGTCACCAAAGTCCTGCCGAGCATCTGCTCGGCGAAAAGCACGGCCTC
>DAIESR010000421.1 GCA_027346205.1 Beijerinckiaceae bacterium | reverse complement strand
GCTCACGGGCGTGCATGCAGATGCGGAGCGCGAGGCCTTTGCCAAGCTTCCGCCGTTTCCGCTGAGCGGAGCAGCCGAGATCTGTCATATCGTGCTGATGAAGGCCCTGCCGGCCCTCGTCGAGCGGGACCTGACGGAATTCGGCGAAGCGATCCGCCGCATTCAAATGAGCCTGGGGGACTATTTTGCTCCCGCTCAAGGTGGTACTCGCTATACGAGTGCGAAAGTCGCTGCGGCAATGGCAGCGCTCGAAACCCATGGCGCCAAAGGCATCGGCCAAAGCTCCTGGGGACCAACCGGCTTCGCTTTTGCCGAAAGCGAAAACGAGGCTCGGCGACTAATCGATTGCGTGAGGGAAAATAACGCACAAGAAAATCCCATCATGCTAATCTGCAAAGGGATCAATCACGGCGCAAAGATCGCGATCATCCCGAACTCACAAGACCAAGGATAGGTACTTCTCTAATGGCGAAACTCATATTGCATATGTTGAGCCCGCTGAAACACATGAGCCCATTCGATGTGAACATGGCGCTCGATGCGGGCTATGATGCCGTGCTTCCCTATATCAACGTCGCGCTCGACGAGGTCATGCCGCTGGTGCAGGATGCCATGTTCTCACGGCCGCCGCGCGATGCCGTGCGCACTGCTGTCTTCATCGGCGGCAAGGATGCGATCCTCGCGCTCGACATGATCGACAAGGCGCGCGAAGCCCTGTTGAAACCCTTCGAGATTTCGATCTTCGCCGATCCCGCGGGCTCCTTCACCACCGCCGCCGCCATGGTCGCCTGCGTCGAAAAGGTGCTGAAAGAAAAGAAAAACCGAGGCCTCGCCGGCACCAAAGTCATCATCTTCGGGGCCACCGGCGTCGTCGGCTTCTGCTCCGGCGTCATCGCTGCGCTCGAAGGCGCGCAAGTCGTACTCGCCGGCCATGACGGGCCGGCGCGCGTCGAAAAGAGCGCGGGCGAAATCAAGAAGCGCTTCGGCGTGGATGTCAGCTTCATCGACGCCAGCACACCGGAGAAGAAGCTCGCCGGGCTCGTCGCATCGGAAGTCGTACTCTGCGCCGGCAAAGCGGGCGTGCAGATCTTTTCAGCCGAGGACATCAAGAAGGCGCCGGGTCTGCTCGTCGCCGCCGACGTCAATGCCGTGCCGCCCTATGGCATCGAAGGCCTCGATCTGCAGGACAATGGCAAGGAGCTTCCAGGTGGCAGTCTCGGCATCGGCGCGCTGGCGATCGGCAATGTGAAATATCAGACGGAGTCACGACTGTTCCAGAAAATGGCTGTCTCGGAAGCGGCTTTGTGCCTTGATTTCCGTGACGCCTTCAAGCTGGCGCGTGAACTCGCCTGAGGCTGAAGCAGTCCTGATCGTCGCGCCTTCCGGTCGTGCTCTCGCTGCAGCCGCTCGGCGGGCAGGCTATAGCCCTCTGGTCATAGACTTTTTCGACGATCTCGACACGCGCACGCTCGCGGTGGCCAATCGCATGGCCGCCGCGACGGAGCGCGGCTTCGAAGCATCCGACGTTATCGATGGCCTGCGGAAATTGGCGACCGGCCGGGCGCCGATCGCACTCGTCTATGGGGGCGGCTTCGAAGACAGGCCGCAGCTCATTGCCGAGCTCGCCCGGCACTTTCGCCTCGCCGGCAATTCCGCGGAGGTCGTGACACGCGTGAAAGATCCGCTGAGCCTCGTCCATCTCTGCCGAAATCTCGGGATTCCCCATCCCGAGATAAGCTTCGAACCGCCGCCTGATCCGGCCCATTGGCTCATCAAGCGAGCCGGCGGCGGCGGCGGTCTGCACATCGCGCCCGCGCTCGGCAAAACTGCGGGGCCGGGCGATTATTACCAGCGTCGGCTCACGGGGCAGCCGGTGTCGGTCCTACTGCTCGGCGACGGCCGCGCGGCCCGCGTTCTCGGCCTCAGCGAGCAATGGACGGCAACAAGCAGCGACACGCCTTTTCGATTTGGCGGCGCCGCGCGGCCTGCACGGCTTGATGCATCTCTGGCAACGCAAATCAGCGAAGCCGCAGAGCAGATCGCCGCGTGCACCGGGCTCGTCGGCTTGAACAGCATCGATTTTCTCGTCGCTGACGATGGCTTTCATCTCCTCGAGATCAATCCGCGTCCTGGCGCGACGCTCGATATTTTCACCGATCGCGAAGGCCTTCTCTTCGCCGCGCATCTCGATGCCTGCCAAGGCCGCTTGCCGCAACAGCCCTTCACATTTGCATCGGCGAGTGCGACGGCGATCGTCTACACGCCCATAGAGATTGCGTCGATGCCGGTGCTCGATTGGCCGGATTGGTGCCGGGACCGACAGAAGCCAGGAACGTGCTTGCGCAAAGGCGATCCTGTCTGCACTGTCTGTGCTGAAGCCGAGACCACCGAGGCCGCGCGCGCACGCGTCGAAGAACGCCTCACTCTTTTTCATCACCATCTTAAAGAAAACGCCAGCAAGGGAGCCGCGACATGAGCAAGCCGCAGATGATCAGTGTCAATGCGCGCGCGGGCGTTCTCGTCGATCGGCTCATCGCCGACTGTGATCGGCTGCGCGTCACTCCGACCAAAGGGCCGCGCGGCGAGACTTTGATCGATGCCGGCGCCGAAGCGAAGGGCGGTCTCGATGCCGGGCTTATGATTGCCGAGATTTGTCTCGGCGGGCTCGGCAGCGTCAGCCTCACGCCCTTTTCCGGAATGCCGAAATGGCCTTTCCATCTCACCGTGCGGACGAGCGATCCAGTCATCGCCTGCCTCGGCAGCCAATATGCGGGATGGTCTCTGGCGCATGGCGATTTCTTCGCGCTCGGCTCCGGTCCCGGCCGCGCTCTAGCATGCAAAGAGCCCTTGTTTCACGATCTCGGCTATAAGGATGAAGCCGATCGCGCGACGCTCGTGCTCGAAGGCGATCGGCCCCCGCCTGTCGAGATCGTCGACAAGGTTGCGCAGGACTGCGGCATTGCGCCGGAGCGCCTCACGTTCATCTATACGCCGACGCGCAGTCTCGTCGGCAATGTGCAGGTCGTCGCCCGCGTTCTCGAAGTCGCCTTGCACAAAGTGCATGAATTGAAATTTCCACTGGCACATGTGCTCGACGGCGTGGCGAGCGCGCCGATGTCGCCGCCGCATCCGGATTTCATCACCGCCATGGGACGAACCAATGATGCAATCATCTACGGCGGGTTCGCGCATCTCTTCGTGACGGGTCCGGCATCCGAAGCGCGCGATCTCGCCGCCGCTTTGCCGAGCACAAATTCGCGCGATTATGGCCGGCCCTTTGTGGAAATCTTCAAGGCCTTCGATTTCGATTTCTATAAAATCGATCCGATGCTGTTCAGCCCAGCGCTCGCTCTGGTGACGGCCGTCGAAAGCGGCGAGACATTCCGCGCCGGCCATGTTTCACAGGATCTGCTCGATGCCTCTTTCGGGTGAAGCCCAGCTCGCTTGTGTGCCAAAATCGACCGTTAGCGGCGTGCAGATCGCGCTCTTCATAGATCGTTTCGAATGGCATGCGCGTGAGATGCTGCGTGCCTTCCAGAAACTCGCCGCGCGCGTCGTGCCGATGCGGCTCTCGGCCTGCAGTTTCGATACGCGCCGGCCGAGCGGCCTCGTGATCCCCGGATTCGGGCCGCGCTTGCCCGATCTCGCTCTGGTGCGCGCGATCGGACTTGGCAGTTTCGAAGTCATTACATTGCGGCTGGGTTTTCTGCATGCATTGATCGAACTCGGCATTCCGGTCACCAATTCGGCGCGCAGCATAGAACGCTGCGTTGACAAGGCGGCAACGAGCTTTCTGCTGCATAAATTGGGCATTCCGACGCCGCCGCCCTTTGCGTTGCAAAGCCCGCGTGCCACGCGCGCACTCGTGCGGCGCGAATGCCTCAATGGCCCCTTGGTGCTGAAGCCCCTCTTCGGCGCGCAGGGACGAGGCCTCAAACTGATTCGGCACGAATCGGATCTACCCGAGATCGACTCCATGGCCGGCGTCTATTATCTGCAACGTTTCGTCGGCCATAAACAGAATTGCGATGAGCAGGACAGCTATAGTGACGTCCGCGTGCTCGTCTCGCAAGGCCGAATCGTCGCGGCAATGACACGGCGCTCGGAACATTGGATCACCAATATCAAGCTCGGCGCCAAGCCGGAGCCCGTGGTGCTCGATGCGGAGATGACGGATCTTGCACTCAGGGCCACCGCCGCTGTCGGGGCGGATTTCGCCGGCGTCGATCTGCTGCGTGCCGCCGACGGTGGGCTCTTGGTGATCGAAGTCAACAGCATGCCGGGCTGGCAGGGACTGCAGAGCGTGACCGATTTTTCGATCGCTGAAATTCTCGCTGGCGATCTTCTGGCGCGTCACGGCTTTGCAGCCTCCACCGCCAAGATGGCGTCGTGATGAACACGGCCGAGATCGAGACTGCCTTTCTCGCCGCCTGCCGCGAGGAGATCGAGGCGCCGAAGCCCGGCAATGTACATGTTTTCAGCTCAGGCCATGGCATGACGGCCGAACACTTCCTCATGAGTGCCGCAGCCGCGGCCCCGCCGCTCTGCACAGCCGGCAAGCCGATCGGGCAAAGAGTTCATGACGCTGTCGCGGCAAGCCTGGCCGCGGTCGGCATGAACACGAATCTCGGCATTCTGCTGCTCTGCGCACCGCTCGCCGCGGCGGCCGAAAGCGCCGGCACCGAACTGCAAACGGAATTGTCAAAAGTGCTCGATACGCTCGACACCAATGATACCGAGCATGTGTTCGCCGCCATACGCTTGGCCAATCCGGGCGGGCTCGGCACGGCGCCGCGCCATGATGTGCATGGCATCGCTGACGTTGCGCTTTCCGTGGCCATGGCAGAAGCGGCGGAACGCGACAGAATCGCGCTGCAATATGTCACGAAGTTCGATGATATTTTTGTAACGGGACTATCAGCGCTCGATTCCGCGCGTGCCCGTGGCCTTAAACCGCCATGGTCGATCATCGATGTTTATTTGAATTTTCTTGCAGCATTTCATGATTCGCACATTCTACGAAAATATGGCGCCGTCGCGGCTCTCGAAATCCAATGCGAAGCTTCGGAGAAGCTTTTGCTTTTTCGAGCAAGAGGTGAGAATAGTCTAACCGATCTTTTGGCTTTCGACGAAAGCCTGAAATCACGTAACCGCAACCCTGGCACGAGCGCCGACCTCACGGTGGCAACGCTTTTTGCCGATCGGCTGCGCAATATCTTGCTCAAGCGTCGCAATGATGGTTGAGTTACGCCCGTGCGGAGAAATCCGCCGCTATCTGGCCAACCGGCCCGTCCGATCGCTGCATGCTGCGCGATGGGCGCTGACAACAAGGATAGGTCTTGCATCTGTCGACAGTCTCGGCAGATTTTTTGTAATTTTCCTACCAAAGGGAGATGATCATGGCCAAGATAACCAAACTTTGCGTCGGCGAATCGCTTGTCGGCGACGGCAATGAAATCGCGCATATCGATCTCATCATGGGGCCGCGTGGCAGCGCCGCTGAAAGCGCGTTCGCCAATGCGCTCGTCAACAATAAGGATGGGTTCACCACTCTGCTCGCAGTGATCGCCCCGAACCTTCTCTGCAAGCCGAACACGATCCTGTTCAACAAGGTGACGATCAAGGGCGCCAAGCAAGCGGTGCAAATGTTCGGACCAGCGCAGCATGCCGTCGCCAAGGCGGTTGCCGACAGCGTCGCGGAAGGCGTGATCCCGGCTGATGAAGCCGACGATATCTTCATCTGCGTCGGCGTCTTCATCCATTGGGAAGCCGAAGACGACAAGAAGATCCACAACTTCAACTACACCGCCACGAAGGAAGCGATCGCCCGCGCCGTCGCCGGCGAGCCGAAGGCGAGCGAAGTCGTCGCCAAGCGCAACTCCGCCAAGCATCCTTTCTCGCCGGAGTGATCACGCGGCTGGCGTAATGCACCATGGTTTCGATCCTTCGTCATGGCCGGGTCTCACCCGGCCATTTACTGTCGAGACTGTTAGTGATGCTCAATCTCAAAGGGGAGCCTACGGCTCCCCTTTTTTCCTAACGATTCTGCATGTTCGACCGCTTGCGGCAGCGAGTGTCATGGCATTGAGCCGCCCGTCATGCAGTGCCGAAGCAACGAGTACGCCCTGCACGCCGGCCGCATGTAGCAACACAAGATCTTCAGCATCGCGCAGGCCGCCGGCCGCATAGATGGCATGGCAACGAGTGGCTTTGGCTATGACGTCATGCAAACGATCTATATCAGGCCCAGCACCGCTGCCGACACGTGCCAAAGTCATGACGATGAGACGCGCCGGCCAGAGCGATTCATCCTCGTGCAAGCACGCAAGACCTTGAAATTCATCGCCCCGAAAATCGAGCGACAATAAAATGCGCGACTCATTCCTCAGCGCTGCAAGAGTCTCAGCATCGCGTAGGCTTTCGCTGCCGAGCACGAGATCGCTGCGCTGATGCGCGAGAAAAGCGCGCGCCTCTTTTTCATCACCGACACCGGCATCGACCCAGAAGCTAACCGACGGAAATTTCGTTTCCAACCGAGCGATCGTCTCGGCATGGCTCCCGTGCCCCTCGATCGCATCGAGATCGGCGATATAAATCGCGCGAAAATCATAAAGGCTGAGAAAACCGGCAACGACATCGTCCGGCCGGCTCGTCGGAGCGAGCGGCGTCTCGATCGGCGCATAGAGATGACGCGCGCCCTTTTGCGCCCGCACCACTTCGCCGGCCTTGAGATCGATCACGGGAATGATGTCCATCAAATACTCTCACCCTTTGAATTAGAGCGGTTTCGAACCGGTTTGGTGTGGACCCCAAACCTGAAACCGCTCTAACGCATCAAAGCTGCATTTTCCGCATGAGCGGGCATATCGCCGCGCAAAAAGGCGGTAAACAGAGAGAAATCACATGCGAGTTCGAACATGCATAGCATCATCGGCTGGGACATTGGCGGCGCGCATTTGAAAGCGGCACGGCTCGAAAATGGCCGCTTCGTCAATGCGGTTCAGATCGCTTCACCTCTATGGCAAGGGATCGAGGAATTGCATCGCGCATTTGCCGAAGCCAAAGCCCTACTCGGGCCGGCCGAGCTCAATGCGGTGACGATGACGGCGGAGCTCAGCGACGCCTTCCCCGATCGAATCGAAGGTGTCCGACGCGTCGCCGAGATCGCGCAAGGTGAACTCTCACCGCATCACCTGCTTTTTTATGCGGGACCCGCCGGTCTCGTGGTGCCCGACGCCGTCGCGGACAATGCGCAGGCCATCGCCTCGGCCAATTGGCATGCGAGCGCAGCGCTCGTCGCACGGCATTTTTCCGAAGCGGTCTTCGCCGATATCGGCTCGACGACCACCGATCTTATTCCGATCAAAGGTGCCCGAGTCGTCGCGCGCGGCTATAGCGATGCCGAACGCATGGCACATGGCGAATTGGTCTATGCCGGCGTCGTGCGCAGCTTTCTCATGGCCGGCCTCACACTGGTGCCCTTCGCCGGCCGCTGGGTACCATTGATGAATGAATGGTTCGCCAATGCGAGCGACGTCTATCGCATTCTGGGCGATCTGCCGGACGGTGCCGATGCGATGCTGACGGCCGATGGCGGGCCGAAGACACTCGAAGCCTCGCGTGTGAGGCTCGCCCGTCAGATCGGCCTCGATGCCAAGGATACAAACCCATGGGCGCTGACACTTTTGGCGCGCTATTTCGCCGAGGCGCAATTGCGCATGATCACCGATGGCGCCCATCTCGTTCTGTCGCATGCGGATCTCGGCACCGAGGCACCAATCGTCGGCGCCGGGGTTGGCCGCTTCGTGGTGAAACGGCTGGCGGAACGGCTCGGTTGCGCTTTCGTCGATTTCAGCGATCTGATCGAGGCCGTGCCGGAGATGCGTCACAAGGCGGGCGATTGCGCGCCGGCCTCGGCCGTGGCGCTGTTGGCAGCTTGAAGTGGTCTATGCGGTCTTCCGTCCTTTTGACCGACTCTTTGGGCGGGCGGCTCCACTACCTCTCTTGGCCAGGAAGCCTTGGGAAAGCTTTGGGAGCGACCTCAACTGCGAAGCTTTGAAGGGACCATCCGTCGGAACCATTTCTTTGACGTTTGGGCGACGCCGAAAGCCGGTAAATAATGAATAGTCCAAGATAAAGGCTTCGTATCGCTCACCGGCTCGATCTGGCGTCGTAGACTGACTTATAAGATGCACAAGCCGTAAATCGCTTAAAGTATGGACGAGCTGCCGTTCTGTTGAGTCATCACTCCTTAAGAGAAAGGCATTAATTTTATTCTCGTCAAGGCAATAGATCTCAAGAGCCGAAAGCATGTTCCTGAGATCGCCGGCGGAATTACGAGCGTCTTGATTTAGTTCGTCCATTTTGCTTTGACCAAATTCCCCGATCGCACCGTTTACATCTGTCAAAGTGACAGACCAATGCCGGTTTCGAGGAGCCTGATCAATCGCACGCGCAAACATCTGAAGAAAGTCACGGGGAACACCAGCGCTCGCCCAAGCAAGCCGCCGAAATGCCGCTGCATCCATAACACCACCTAGTTTCGAATACCCGACTGCTTCAAGAAAGCTCTCCAAGATCTTACGAAGATGAGCCTCTGCAGCCTCCGGGTTTTCCAAGGTTAAATCGAGCGGAATGGGTTGAGCATCGCCAGGAATTTGAAGGCCTTGCTGAGCTGGGATAGAGTAATAGTTCAGCAATGAACGAATTCCTGCCACCTTCAGCCATCCATTAGCGCCCTTTAATGCGCCGTGCACGAGCTGAAGAATTCTCGGCTGTTCGTCCCGTTCAATCACGTGAAAATCGTCGAGAAACAAGAACGCGTGGTGACAAGTCAGCTCGGTAATGGCTTTCATCGCCCGCTTAATTCGTGGAACTGTCACCGCCGGAGACAACGTTGAGTTTGCCAATTGCGATGCGATGTTCTGAAGCTCCTCAGTGTTTATTGCCTTCCCAATTACTCGCGAAACGCGTGATGCATCATGCGCAAAAGCTAACACGACATCATGTAGTATTTCGCGCGCCAGATCTTCGCCAGAGAGCGTTGAATAAGATTGGCAATCAAGGACCGCCACGGAAGCGGCAGAGTCTTTGAGGATTTCCGTGGCTCGCTTTAT